>JANYAN010000020.1 GCA_025361305.1 Burkholderiales bacterium | reverse complement strand
CGCAGCAGCTCGAAGTGAAGGGCCTCTTCGGTGGCAATCGTTGTCCATTGCCGGTAGAACATCTCCGGCATGCCGGCGAAACGCCAGCAGATGTCCAGCGCCAGGTCGATCGCGTTTAATGAATGTTAATGGCGATGTCGGGATCGGATTGTGTATGCAGGCGTGGCACGCTGGATCGCGCCATGCAAACGGGTACCCAACAGAAACTGGGCATCAGAGTAGACCCAGGACATCGAGGGGAACGCCTGGTTATCGGCATTTCTCTAGCAGCGGAAGGCGGAGATTCCAACACTGAATTGGTAGTCCGAGATCCGGATGAAGAACCGATCACCGAGATTCGGAAGGGTGACGTTCCTCGGGCAGAGGAAATCATGAAACGGCTCAGCTTGGCGAGGGCGCTGAACCTGACCGGTTTTCCACAAACGGGCTTTGAGATTGCATGGCCGGAAGGGCTTAGTCGAACAAGTCCGGAAATGGAATTTCTTAGCCAGGCAGAGCGCAAGTCGCTGTCGCGGAGTGCCGAAGATCGTTCGCGCGCATTTCAGGAGGAGATCTATTCCGAAATGAGTGCCGCCCCTAGGCGACTGAAAGGAGACTTCTTGACGCAAGAGGTCAGGTTTGACCTGCCCCCGATTGAGCTGGATCCCGGAAAGGTGATTACTTCAATTCTTTGCCGCCGTGGAGTCCGGAAAGACGTCCTTCTTGAACTTGCCCAAGCTAAGCAAGAAGTTCGAGAAGCCGCGAGTGACCGTGTCAAAGCCATTCCTGAGGGAGATCAAGCGATCTCGTTCAGGGAGGAAGGCAACTCCACGCGGGTTGAGTACGGGGGGTATTTCTTCAGTGAATTGGTGTTCGAATAGCACTCTTGATACCGACCGCGTCTGTTCCTTTCAAGGGCTGCAGATGACGCCGAGCGGCACGCCGTAGGTCTCGCTCAGGTACCGCTCTGAAACCGCGAGTAACTGCAGTTGGGACAGGGACGCGCGGGGGCCTGAAAGTCCCGGCTGCACAATGAATACCTTCAGGCGGACTTCGACCTGCCGGCTCAGCTCGCGAACTTCCGCCAGCTTCGCGGAGTCGCCGCGTTCGAATCGTGTAGGCCGTCCGGCGCTTGTTCGCTTGGCATCTCGCTTTAGGAGGTGTGAGAAGAGCTCAGTGCGCCGATCGTGACTAGCAAGCCAGCCGACGCTTCGCTGGGCCTGACCACATACAACATACATATCGTCGATACGGGCGCCAGGGCTCGCGTTCAAGGAGTACTTGCAATGGTAAAACTCCACCTCGATGTGCTTGCGATCATCGGCCTCCACCACGGTGACTGCGACAACATCGGCTGCCTCGCCGGCACTGTCATCGTCAAAAATGACGGCATAGCTTGGCTGCCGCTTCAGAGTTTCAATGACCTTGAATTGAACGGTGTCAGCTCGTCTCGAGTCGCCTTGCGCCTCCTGCGTGAGGTCGATCCCTGTCCAGTCCCAGGCGGTCAGGCGTTCTCTCGCAAAGGCAGGTAGCGTTCATTTTAATCTATTTTGATGGCGTTGAATGAATGTCAATGCGAAACGGTGGCCTGAGCTGCCGCTTTCGGACGCAAAGTCGCCATTGCTGATCGCCGGCGGCAAATTGGCTACAAAATCGAAGCAAAGTTACGGCGCGCAGTCTCCAGTTCCGGTAGCAGCCGCTCCACAACTTCCTGGCGCGTCATCCTGCTCGTCGACACCGACAGGCTCATCGCCGCGATCATCTCGCCGCGCCCATTGCGGACGGGCACTGCGATGGAACGCAAGCCCAGCTCCAGTTCCTCGTCACTGATCGAGTAGCCCCGCGACTTCACCAATTCAATCTCGTCCAGGACCGACTGCACGCGCGTCTGCGTGTGCGGTGTGAGCGTAGGGCGCGACATCCGGTTCAGGATGAACTCGATCTCCGACGGCGGCTTCTCCGACAGCAGCACCCTGCCCGTTGCGCTGCAATACGCCGGCAGTCGCGCGCCGACGCCCAGGCCGCTCGACAGACTGCGCCGATGCGTCGACCGGGCGATGAACACCGCGTCTTGTGAGTCGAGCACAGCGATCGACGAGGACTCCTGTGTGCGTTCGCTGGCCATCTCCAGGATCGGTTGCGCGACTTTCGCAAGCGGATCGGATGCCACGTAGGCGTGACCGAGGCGCAGCGAACGCGGCGCGAGCCGGAAATGCCGCCCGGCCTGCGCCGCGTACCCGAGTTTGCACAGTGTGAGCAGGCTCCGGCGCACTGCGGCCTTGGTGTGGCCTGTAATCTCCGCTGCCTGCGTCAGCGTCAGCGGGCCTTTGCTGATGCCGAAGGCCTCAATGATGGCCAAGCCTTTTTCAAGACCCATCACGTATTCCTTGTCATCGCTTGGGGTCGATGGAGGTATTTGTTCGTACTGAGAGGTATTCATTTTGCTCCAACAGTTCGGTATGCGCACAATATATCCGATTTCATTGACCCACATCAAGTTGGAAACGAAACTCGCGGCTCTCTGATCAAGGCCCCCAGCCCTTTGGACACAGACAAGGAATCCGCCGAATGAACACCGCCGTCACGGTCGAGCGACTCGAAGCCGATGCGCCCAGCACCGACTACGACCCCTATGCGAACGAGGTTCTTGATGACCCTTATCCGCATTACGAGATGCTCCGCGAACTGGGGCCCGTGTTCTACCTGACCAAGTACAAGGCGTACGGCATTGCACGTCACGCGGAAATCGACCCCGTGCTGCGCGACCCCGCAACCTTCTGTTCCAGCGCCGGTGTGGGCCTCGCGAACTTCCACACCACGACGCCGTGGCGCAAGCCCAGCATCATCCTGGAGGTGGACCCGCCGATGCATGCGCGCACGCGCAAGGTCATGGGCGGCCTGCTTTCCCCCGCGTCGATCAACCGCATGCGTGCCATGTTCGAGCGGGAAGCCGAGGAACTGGTGGATCGCGTGCTGGCCAAGGGCCGCTTCGACGCGGTGACCGACCTGTGCGAGGCGTATCCGCTGCGCGTATTCGCCGACGCTGTGGGCATCCCGCGCGAAGGCCGCGACAAATACCTCCTGCCCTACGGCGATATGGTGTTCAACGCGTTCGGCCCGGTCAATGAGCGATTCAAGGCTTGTCTGGCAAAGGCGCAGGATGGCGCCATCGACTGGATCGCCGAAGTTTGCAAGCGTGAGAACCTCACGCCCGACGGCCTCGGCATGCAGTTGTACAAGGCTGCCGACGAGGGCCTCCTCGAGCCGGAAGAAGCGCCGATGCTGGTGCGCACGATGCTCTCGGCCGGCCTCGACACCACCGTCTTCACGCTGTGCAATGCGATGCTGTCGTTCTCGCGCTTTCCTGACCAGTGGGACCTTGTGCACGCCAACCCGTCGATGTCGCGCCAGGCACTGGAAGAGGTGCTCCGCTACGAAAGCACCTTCCACTCGTTCTACCGCACGACGACGCGGGAAGTCGAAGTGGCAGGGGTGCGCATGCCCGCCGAGCAGAAGGTGTGTGTGTTCATCGGCTCGGCCAACCGCGATCCGCGCCGCTGGGGCGAGACCGCCGACAAGTTCGACGTGACGCGCAAGGCCGCCGGCAATCTGGCCTTCGGCACCGGCATCCATGGTTGTGCCGGCCAGATGATCGCACGGCTGGAAGGCGAGATCGTGCTCGCCGCGCTGGCGAGGCGCGTCAAGCGCATCCACCTCGAAGGTAAGCCCGTCATTCACTACAACAACTCGGTGCGGGGCTACACCAGCATGCCGGTTCGCGTCGAAGCCGCCTGAGCCTTTTTTCGTTCCGTCTTCCTACAACGAGGCCTCCATGCCCCAGATCACTTACGTCCAGCCGGACGGAGAACGCCGCTCTATCGCGGTCAACCCAGGCGCCACCGTCATGCTGACAGCCGTGGCCAATGGCGTTGCGGGCATCGTCGCCGAGTGCGGCGGTGCGGCCATGTGCGCCACATGCCATGTGTACCTGGACGAAGCCAGCCAGGCCTGCGTGCCTCCGGTGAGCGAGGTGGAAAACGAGATGCTCGAGAGTGCGGCCGCAGGACGCCGCGACAACAGCCGACTCGGCTGCCAGATCGCGATGCCCGCCGGCGTCGACGAGATCATCGTCCACATCCCCACGCACCAGGTCTGACACTTCCATGCAAGAGGCGGGCGTGATCATTGTCGGCAGTGGCCAGGGCGGCTTCCAGGCAGCTACCTCGCTGCGTGAAGAGAGCTATGCGGGGCGGATCACGCTCATCGGCGAAGAGCCCGGGCTGCCCTACCAGCGCCCGCCGCTGTCGAAATCTTTCCTGTTGGGCAAGGCGCAGCCCGGACAAGTCGAGTTGCGACCCGAGGCGTTCTATGCCGAGAAGAACATCGAGATGATGTCTTCGCAGCGTGCGACGGCCATCGACCGCGCCGCTCGGCGCGTGACGCTCGCATCTGGCACGTTGCTGCCTTACGAGCATCTTGTGCTCGCCACCGGCGCCCGCGCCCGCATGCCGAAGATCCCGGGTGCCGACCTGGCTGGCATTGTCGGCCTGCGCACGTTCGCCGACGCGGAAGCACTGGTGTCGCAGTTGCAGTACAGGCGTCGCGTGGTCATTGTGGGTGCCGGCTTTATCGGCCTCGAGGTTGCGGTGGTTGCTCGTGAGAAAGGGCTCGATGTTCGAGTGCTGGAGTTCACCGATCGCGTGCTGCAGCGCGCGGTGTCCGCCTTGTCAGGAAACTTCCTCGCCAACGCGCTGGCCGAGCGCGGCGCGCAGTTCAGCTTCAACACCGGCGCCGTCGGCTACACCGGCAGTGAAGGCCGCGTCACCGGCGTTATGACGAGCCGCGGCGAAACGATGCCTGCGGACCTGGTAGTGGTCGGCATTGGCGTCGAGCCGAATGTCGAACTCGCGCGCGACGCTGGTCTGCAAGTGCAGGACGGCATCGTCGTCGACGGGCGCCTGGTCACCGGCGATCCCCTCATCTTCGCGATTGGCGACTGCGCACGCTTTCCAGCTTTCTATAGCGACACCTTGCTGCGGCTCGAGTCGGTACAGAACGCCGTCGACCAGGCGCGCTGCGTCGCCGCTCGCATCGCCGGCAAGGACGAGCCTTACGCCAAGGTGCCGTGGTTCTGGAGCGACCAGGGCAGCCACCGCCTGCAGATCGCCGGTGTTGCACGCGCCGGCGATCTGGCGGTGCTGCGCGGCGATCCGGCCACGGGCAAGTTCTCGGTGTTCCGTTTTCACACGGGACGCCTCACCGCCGTCGAATCCATCAACAGCGCGGGCGATCACATGGCGGCGCGCAAGCTGCTCGCCAACCCGACGTGCATCACTCCCGAGCAGGCTGCAGACAGCAGCCTGAAGCTGGCGGCTCTGGCCGTCGCCCCTTGATCCAGCCAGGACATCCATGACTCCCGAAACACCCAAGACCATCATCGTGACCGGCGGCGCCAGCGGCATCGGCTACGCCTTCTGCGAGCACCTCGCGCAAATCGGCCATCGCATCGTGATCGCCGACCTGCGCGGCGCCGACGAGGCGGCCGCTCAGCTGCGGCAAGCCGGCCACAAAGCCATCGGCGTCAAGGCCGACGTGGTGAACGAGCACGACGTCGCGGCGATGGCCGACACTACTGTCAAGGAATTCGGGGGCATCGACGGCCTGGTCAACAACGCCGGCCTGTTCACCACGCTCGCGCTCAAGCCTTTCGACCAGATCACCAACGCCGAATGGATGCGAGTGATGGAAGTCAACACACTCGGCCCGTTCAATTGCGCCAAGGCCGTGGTGCCCGCACTGCGCCGCAGCGGCCGCGGCCGGGTGGTCAACATTTCGTCCGTCGTGCCGATCAAGGGGCCGCCCAACATGGCGCATTACGTGGCAAGCAAGGGAGCCGTGATCGCCTTCACGCGCTCGTTGGCGCGCGAGCTGGCCAAGGACAAGATCACGGTGAATTCGATTGCGCCGGGCTTCACGCTGAGCGATGGCGTCCTGCAGTCGGACCTGCAAAACCGGATCGGAGACAACGCCCGCACCGCCGGCCGCTGCATCCAGCGCGACCAGCTGCCGGCCGACCTGGTGGCCGCACTCGCCTATCTGGTGAGCGACGGCGCAAGTTTCGTCACCGGCCAGACGCTTGCGGTGGACGGCGGAAGCGTCTTCCTCTGAGAGACTTCATGGACACGCCAACTTCGACCTCCACGCCCTACGAACAACTGTCGCTGTATATCGACGGCCGGTTTCTGGCCGCCGATGGCCGCAAGGAACAGGACGTCGTCAACCCCGCGACCGGCGCAGTCTTCGCAAAGCTGCCGCATGCCACGCGTGAAGACGTCGACCTCGCCCTGGCCGCCGCGGGCAAGGCCTTCCAGAGTTGGCGTTTCACGTCGCCCCTGGAGCGCGGCAAGGTGCTGCGACGCGTGGCCGAACTGATCCGTGAACGCGCGCCCGCGATTGCCCGCAACATCACGCTCGACCAGGGCAAACCGCTGGCTGAAGCGCTGCTCGAAGTGCAGACCTGCGCCGAGCACGCCGAATGGCATGCCGAGGAGTGCCGCCGCATCTACGGCCGCGTGATCCCGCCGCGCGCTGAAACCGTCCGCCAGCTGGTGATCCGCGAGCCGATCGGTGTTTGCGCTGCATTCACACCGTGGAATTTCCCGTTCAACCAGGCGCTGCGCAAAGCGGTCGCTGCGCTCGGTGCAGGTTGCACGCTGATCTTGAAGGGCCCGGAAGATTCGCCGAGTGCCGTCGTCGCGCTGGCCCGAATCTTCCACGACGCAGGGCTGCCGGCAGGCTGCCTGAACATTGTCTGGGGCGTCCCGTCTGAAGTCTCCAGCCACCTGATCGCATCTCCCATCGTGCGCAAGATTTCCTTCACCGGCTCGACGACAGTCGGCAAGCAACTCGCTGGCCTCGCGGGCGCGCAGATGAAGCGCATGACGATGGAACTGGGCGGCCACTCGCCTGTGCTGGTGTTCGAGGATGCCGACGTGGAGCCCGCGGCCAGATTCCTGGCGCGGACCAAGACGCGGAACGCAGGCCAGGTGTGCATGGCGCCGAGCCGTTTTTACGTGCACGAGAAGGCCTACGACCGCTTCGTCGATGCGTTTGCTTCCATCTACGGCAGCCTGAAAGTCGGCGACGGATTGGCTGAGGACACACAGATGGGACCGCTGGCCCACGAGCGTCGCGTCGGTTCGATGGAATCGCTGGTCGCCGACGCGCGAGCACGCGGCGCTCAAGTGGTCTGTGGCGGCGAGCGCTTGTCGCGAGACGGGTTTTTCTTCGCACCCACCCTCCTGACCGGCGTGCCTGACGACGCGCGACTCATGATTGAAGAGCCATTCGGCCCCGTCGTGCCCGTGACGAAATTCAGCACCACCGATGAAGTGCTCGCTCGCGCGAACTCCCTGCCATATGGCCTGGCCTCGTTCGTTTTCACCAATTCCATTGCCACCGCCCATCACGTGAGCAACCGGCTCGAGGCCGGTATGGTCAGCATCAACCACTTCGGCCTGGCGCTGGCCGAAACGCCGCTGGGCGGCGTGAAGGACAGTGGCATGGGCAGCGAAGGCGGCGCCGAAACCTTCGACGGCTACCTCGTCACCAAGTTCATATCGCAGGCGTCACTCGTCCCGTGACACCTTTCATCCCCGATCCCCTCAACGAATCCAAGGAGACATCCATGTTGTCGAAATCACTCTTCCACGCGGCTGTCGCCGTGGCGCTCGCCAGCAGCGCAGGCTGGGCAACCGCCCAGTCGTCCGAGCCCATCAAGGTCGGCCTCATGTTGCCCAGCTCCGGCACCTTCGCCGAACTTGGCAAGGGAGTCGCCGACGGTTTCAAGCTGTACGTCGATGAACAGGGCGGCAAGCTCGGCGGCCGTGCGGTGCAATACATCGCACTCGACGACGAATCCGATCCGTCCAAGGCGAACGAAAACGCCAACAAGCTGGTCAAGCGCGACAAGGTCGACGTCCTGATCGGCACCATCCATTCCGGCGTGGCCGCCACCATGGCGAAGGTCGCGCGCGAAACCAACACGCTGCTCATCGTGCCCAACGCCGGCGCCGGAGAGATCACCGGCGCCATGTGCGCTCCCAACGTGTTCCGCTCCTCGTTCAGCAACTGGCAACCAGGCTACGCGGCCGGCCTGTTGGCTGGCAAGAAGCACAAGACGGCGGTCACCATCAGCTGGAAGTACGCTGCGGGCGACGAGTCCGTCAAGGGGTTCCGCGAAGGCTTTGAAAAGAGCGGCGGCAAGGTGCTGAAAGACCTGAATCTGCCATTCCCGGGCGTGGAGTTCCAGCCTTTGCTGGCCGAGCTGGCCACGATCAAGCCTGAGGCTGCTTATGCGTTTGTCGCTGGCGCGGGCCAGGTGAAGTTCGTCAAGGACTATGCTGCCGCGGGCCTGAAAAACAGCATCCCCTTGTACGGAGCATTTCTGACCGAGGGCACGCTGACTGCGCAAGGCGAAGCTGCCGCGGGCCTGCAGACCACGCTGCACTATGCGGACGGCCTGAAGAATCCAAAGAACGACAAGTTCATCGCTGCCTACACCAAGGCCTACGGCGCCGCACCTAACGTGTTCGGTGTGCAGGGCTATGACGCGGCGCAGATGTATGACGTGGGCCTGAAGGCCGTCAAGGGCGACACCAAGAAGAAGGCCGAAATCTACAAAGCCATCGAGAACGCGAAGATCGATAGTCCGCGCGGTCCGCTCGCGTTCTCCAAGTCGCACAACCCGGTCCAGGACTTTTACGTTCGCGTCGCGCGTGGCAACCAGAACGTGATGACCGACACGATCGTCAAGGGCCTGGTCGACCCGTCGCGCGATTGCAAGCTGTAGGCAACGCGAGACGCCGGCTGAACCCGAATGGACCTCATCCTCATCCAGACCTTGAATGCCGTGCAGTACGGCCTTCTGCTGTTCCTGGTCGCGAGCGGACTTACCCTCATCTTCGGCGTGATGGGTGTGATCAATCTCGCGCACGGCAGCTTCTACATGATGGGGGCCTACCTGGCGTTCACGCTGACGTCGATGACGGGCAACCTGTTCGTCACCATCGTGCTCGGCACCATCCTCAGCGCTCTTCTGGGGGCGGTGCTCGAATGGGCTTTGTACTCGCACCTGTACCAGCGCAACCACCTGCAGCAGGTGCTGTTGACCTACGGCCTGATTCTGATCTTCGAAGAGCTGCGTTCGCTGCTTGTCGGCGACGAGGTGCATGCAGTCAAGGTGCCTGCATGGCTGGATTACTCTGTTCCGCTCGGCAGCGTGATGACCTATCCCGCCTATCGGCTCTTCACGTCGGGGATCTGCCTGGCGGTTGCGGTGGGCCTTTACTTCCTGATCCAGCGGACGTTGATCGGCGCGCGCATTCGCGCGGGCGCCTCGAACCGCGCGATGGTGCAGGTACTGGGCATCAACATCGACTGGCTATTCAGGCTGGTCTTCTCGCTCGGCGTGGCGCTGGCTGCGTTCGCCGGGATGATCAATGCGCCCTCGTCGACAGTGTCGCCCGGCATGGGCACGCAAGTTTTGATCGTGAGCTTCGTGGTGGTGATCGTGGGCGGCATCGGCTCCGTGTGGGGCGCCATGCTCGCATCGCTCCTGATTGCCTTCGCCGACACGTTCGGCAAGGTTTTCATTCCGGACTATTCGGGCATCGCGATCTATGTCGTCATGGCCGGTATCCTGCTTTGGCGTCCCGAGGGCCTCTTCAAGTCATGAGCTCCCTCGTCACGTCACCCTGGCGCGCCGTCATCATCGCTGCCTTCTTTGTGTTGCTCGCTGGCTTTCCCCAGCTCGGGCAGGACTTCTATACCGAACTGGTCACGCGCGTGATGATCATGTCGATCTTCGCGCTCAGCCTCGACCTCCTGGTGGGCTACACGGGCCTCATCAGCTTCGGCCACGCGGCGTGGTTCGGCATGGGCGGCTACGTGTTCGCGCTGCTCGGAACCAAATACCAGATCACGAGCAACTTGTGGCTGACCCTGCCTGCGGCGGTGGCCGTGACGGCATTCTTTTCCTTCGTGGTGGGCCTCTTCGTGCTGCGCACGCGAGGCATGTTCTTCATCATGGTCACGCTCGCGTTCGCGCAGATCTTTTACTTTTTCTTCCACGACGTGAAGGCGCTGGGCGGCAGTTCGGATGGCATGAACCTGCGCGGCAAGCCCACCACCCACATCGGGGAGTGGATTCCGTTCGAGCTCGGCGACACCAACACCTTTTACTACTTCGTCCTGGTGCTGTTGGCCGGGGTCCTGCTGTTCATGACGCTGCTATTGCGCTCGCCGCTGGGCCGTGCACTTCAAGGCATCAGCCAGAACGAACACCGGATGGAAGCCATCGGCTTTCCGGTGTCTCGCTACAAGCTCGCGGCGTTCACGCTGGCCGGGTCGTTCGCGGGACTCGCCGGTTACCTGTTTGCCGTGTTGAACAGCAGCGTGAACCCCGAGATGCTCTCCTGGCACCAGTCGGCCGATGGCTTGCTGATGCTGATCCTGGGCGGCATGGGCAAACTGTGGGGCGGCGTGATCGGCGCGTTCACCTTCGTGCTTCTGCAGGAGGGTCTTTCGTCCTTTACCAAGCAATGGCATCTTTGGCTGGGCATTGCGATCGTGGTGCTGGTGTTGTTCCTGCCGGGCGGCATGATCTCGACTTTCGAGCGCATCACCGGCATCTGGAAGCGGAGGTCCGCATGAACACCGAAGTCCTGATGCAGACCGTTGACCTTCGGCGTACGTTCGGTGGCCTGGCCGCCAACGATCGCGTCAACATCTCGCTGCGTCGCAACGAGGTCCATGCACTGCTGGGGCCGAACGGCGCAGGCAAATCCACGCTGATCAACTTGCTGTCTGGCGACATTCCTGCGACTTCGGGCCAGGTGATCTATCGCGACCGCGACATCACAGGGTTGAGCCCGCACGAGCGATCGCTCCTGGGCATCGGCCGCAGCTACCAGAAGACCAACATCTTTCCGGGCTTCACGGTGCGCGAGAACTGCCGGCTGGCCGCGCAATCGCGCGAGCCGCGCGCCGGCCGCATCTTCAGCGACGCGCAGGAGTGGGCGCCGTATCGTGCGGCGGTCGACGATGCGTTGAAGCGCGCGGGACTGGCCGATGTCGCCGATCGCCGCGCTGGTGAGCTGAGCCACGGCCAGCAGCGCCAGCTGGAACTGGCCATCGTGCTGGCAACGCGTCCCGACGTGCTGCTGCTCGATGAGCCGCTGGCCGGCATGGGGCACGAGGAATCGCTGCGCATGATCGAACTTCTGCGCGGACTGGTCGCCACGCACGCCATCCTGCTGGTCGAGCACGACATGGATGCGGTGTTCTCCATCGCCAGCATGGTGACGGTGATGGTCAACGGTGTTGTGCTGATGAGCGGCCCACCCCAGCAGGTGCGGGCCAGCCGTGAAGTGCAGGAGGCCTACCTGGGCACCGAGGAGCCAAGCCATGGCGGATGACGCACTCAGGGCCACCAGCTTGCACTCCTTCTACGGCGACAGCCACATCCTGCACGGCGTGGACTTCACGCTGGCACCTGGCGAAGCTGTTGGACTGATGGGCCGCAATGGCATGGGCAAGTCGACACTGCTGAAGTCCCTGGTCGGCGTGGTCACGCCTCGCGAGGGCGAAGTTTTCGTGTTCGGCCGCTCCACGCGTGGCTTGAAAGTGCACGAGATTGCCCGGCTGGGGATCGCCTACGTGCCCGAAGGGCGCGGCATTTTTCCGAATCTTTCGGTGCGCGAGAACCTGATGGTCGCTGCGCGCGCAGGACTCGACGGAAAACGCGACTGGACTTACGAGCGCGTCCTCGAAACTTTTCCGCGCCTTGCCGAGCGGCTCACGCACGGTGGCCAGCAACTGTCCGGTGGGGAACAGCAGATGCTGACCATCGGCCGGGCGCTGATGACCAACCCCAAGGTGCTGCTTCTCGACGAAGCAACGGAAGGACTGGCGCCGCTGATTGCACGCGAGATCTGGAGGATCATCCGCGTGATTCGCGAAAGCGGCATCGCGACCGTTCTGGTCGACAAGAACTGGCGCGCCATCACCGACCTGACCGATCGCAACATCATCCTTGTCAAGGGCCGCGTCGTCTTCGAAGGCAGCGGCAGCGATCTGCGCGCGCAACCCGGATTGCTGAACGAACACCTGGGCGTCTGAGTCCGACGCCCAAACAACACAAGGAGTCCATCATGAACCGACATTTCCAGCGGCGAACCGTGCTGGCGCTTGGCGCCTCACTGGCAGCCGCGTCCATCGGTCGCTTCGCAATTGCACAGCCCGCGAAGCCGGTCAGGTTGATCGTGCCGTTTCCTGCCGGCGGCACAGCCGACGTGCTGCCGCGCATCCTGGCCGAGAAGGTGCGTGCCGCCTTTCCCGCTGGTATCGTCGTGGAGAACAAGGCCGGCGCCGGCGGCAACATCGGCGCGGACTTCGTGGCCCGCGCCGATCCGGACGGCACCACCTTCCTGGTCTCGCCGCCTGGCCCGATTGCAATTAACCACCACCTGTACAAGTCACTTCAGTTCGATCCCACCAAGTGGGTGCCGGTGACCGTGATCGCAACCGTGCCGAACGTCCTGGCCGTGAGCAACAAGCTGCCGGTCAAGACCGTGGCGGAACTCGTTGCGTACGCCAGGGCGAACCCCGACAAGGTGAGCTATGCGTCGCAAGGCAACGGGTCCACGTCGCACCTGACGGCCAGCATGTTCATGCAGCAGGCGGGCGTGAAGATGGTGCACGTGCCTTACAAGGGGACCGCACCCGCGCTGGTGGACATCCTGGCTGGCAACGTCGACGTCTTCTTCGACAACATCAGTTCCTCGGCGCAGCACCACACCGCCGGCAAGCTGCGGATCCTCGCGGTGGCCGATGACGAGCGTTCGCCGATCCTGCCGCAGGTGCCGACGCTGCGCGAGGCCGGCGTGAACATGGAAGCCGTCACTTTCTTCACGATGGTGGCGCCACCTGGCACGCCGAAGGACGCTGTGGCCTATGCGCACAGGCACTTCTCCGCGGCCCTCGCGGCGCCCGATGTGAGGCAGCGGTTCCTGGACCAAGGTGCGATTCCCGGAGGCTGGACACCCGAGAAAACGGGGCAGTTCATCCGCACCGAATCAGACAAGTGGAGCAAGGTCGTCAAGAGCGCCAACGTGACCCTGGAGTAACCCGAAGTGCAAGAACAGACCATCCATTGGAAGAGCCCGGGCCTGACCCGCGTGCCCTTCGAGCTTTACAGCGACCGGCAGACCGCGCAAGACGAGCAGGAGCGCATCTACCGCGGCGCGACCTGGAACTACCTGTGCCTTGACGCGGAACTGCCCGGGCCCGGCAACTACCGGACCACTTTCGTCGGTGAGACCCCGGTGGTGGTGGTCAAGGACGACGACGGCGAGATCTATGCTTTCGAAAACCGCTGCGCCCACCGCGGCGCACTCATCGTTCTGGAAAGGTCCGGCAAGGCGTCCGAGAACTTTCAGTGCGTCTACCACGCGTGGAGCTACAACCGCCAGGGAGATCTGACCGGCGTGGCGTTCGAGAAGGGCGTGAAAGGCCAAGGCGGTATGCCGGCCTCCTTCTGCAAGGAAGAACATGGTCCGCGCAAGCTGATGGTCGCCGTCTACTGTGGCCTGGTGTTCGGCAGTTTCAGCGAAGACGTTGCGCCGATCGAAGAATACCTGGGCCCCGAGATCTGCTCGCGCATCGAACGCGTGCTGCACAAGCCGGTGGAAGTGATCGGCCGTTTTACCCAGGCGTTGCCCAATAACTGGAAGCTGTACTTCGAGAACGTGAAGGACAGCTACCACGCGAGCCTGCTGCACCTGTTCTTCACTACATTCGAGCTGAACCGGCTGTCGCAAAAGGGCGGCGTGATCGTCGACGAGTCGGGCGGCCACCACGTGAGCTTTTCGATGATCGATCCTGGCGCGGCCGATGAGTCATACAAGGAACAGGGCCTCCGCTCGGACGACTCGCAGTACCGATTGAAGGACCCGAGCGTGCTGGCTGGCTTTACCGAGTACGACGACGGCATCACGCTGCAGATCCTGTCGGTGTTTCCCGGCTTCGTGCTGCAACAGATCCAGAACTGCCTGGCGGTGCGCCAGGTGCTTCCGAAGAGTGTCGATCGTTCCGAGTTGAACTGGACTTACATCGGCTACACGGACGACACGCCCGACCAGCGCACGGCGCGGCTGAAGCAGTTGAACCTGGTGGGACCGGCGGGATTCATCTCGATGGAAGACGGCGCCGTGGGCGGCTTCGTGCAGCGCGGCATCGCCGGTGCGCAGGACCGCGACGCGGTGATTGAAATGGGTGGCGACGACACCGGTTCCAGCGAAGGCCGCGCCACCGAGACTTCCGTGCGGGGCTTCTGGAAAGCCTATCGCGCGCACATGGAGGCATGACCATGATCGACCTGATGTCCCTGTGCGCCTTCAACGCGGCTTATGCACAAACGATCGACAGCGGCGCGCTCGAGCGATGGCCGGCATTCTTCACGGAAAAGTGCATGTACCGCATCACCAACTTCGAGAACGAGCGCGACGGCCTTCCTTCGGGGATCGTCTATGCGGATTCGCGCGCCATGCTGGAAGACCGGATCGCGGCACTGCGCGAAGCCAACATTTTCGAAGCACACCGCTACCGGCACCTGCTGGGCATCCCGCTGATCGAGTCCGCGGACGAGAAGGGCGCCAGGGCGCGCACGCCGCTCATGGTGGCGCGCATCATGCACACGGGGGAAACCTCGCTGTTCGTCACGGGCGAGTACCTCGACCGCTTCGAACTGACCAGCGGCAAGCTGCTGCTGGCCGAGCGCGTCGCGGTGTGCGACAGCACGGTCACCGACACGCTGCTGGCGCTGCCGCTATGACCACTGCCGCACGCCGCATTGCGCTGTCGGTCGGCGATCCCAACGGGATCGGGCCCGAGATCGTGTTGAAGGCGCTGGCCGCGCTGAAAGATGAGCGCAAGTTGAGCATCACCGTGTTCGGCCCTGCCGATGTGCTGACGCAAACCGCCAGGCGACTGGGACTCGACGACGTGTTGCCCGGTACCGGGTTGCGCTCGACGGGCGAATTGCCGGCGTCGGCATTCAAGCCCGGCGAGATCAACGCTGCCGCAGGCGAGAGCACCGTTGCTGCCGCCACGGCCGCGATTCTGGCCTGCCGCAGCGGTGAATTCGACGCGGTGGTGGCGGGGCCGCACCACGAAACCGCGATCGCGCAGGCCGGCATCCCCTTCAGCGGCTATCCGTCACTGCTAGCGCGCACGTGCGGCCAGCCGGACGATAGCGTGTTCCTGATGTTGGTGGGTGGGGGGCTCCGCATCGTGCACGTCACGCTGCACGTAAGTGTCGCGACTGCGCTGGCGCGCATCACACCTGAACTCGTCATGGCGGCCACACATGCCGGATTGCGCGCCTGCCGCATGCTGGGATTGCAGCAGCCAAAGGTGGCGCTGTTCGGCATCAATCCGCATGCCTCGGAAGGCCGCTTGTTCGGCCCGGAGGATGAAGAACTGGTGGTCCCCGCCGCGCGGAAGTTACGGGAATCCGGTGTTGACATCTCCGGCCCCCAAGGCGCCGACGTGCTGCTGGCCGACCGGAAGCACGACCTCTACGTCGCGATGCTGCATGACCAGGGGCACATTCCGGTGAAGATGCTGGCGCCGCAGGCGGCCAGCGCCATCTCGATCGGGGCCGAAGTCGTGCTTGCGAGCACGGGGCATGGCAGCGCCATGGACATTGCCGGCAAGGGCCTCGCCAAACCCGATGCGTTGCTGCGCAGCCTGCGGCTGCTTGGTGGGATGAGTGCATGACTTACCAGATCCGCATCGCCGGCACAGACCTGCACTTTGCCTGCGAAGGCAATCAGAACATCCTGGACGCCGCGCTGAAAGCCGGCATCGAGATGCCTTACTCTTGCCGCAAGGGCGTGTGCGGCAATTGCGCCGGGGCAGTTTTCGCCGGAGAAGTCGAGTGCCCGCCCCCCGGCGAAGTCACTCCGTCCGGCAAGCACCTGTTCTGCCAATGCCATCCGAAGTCAGACCTGGAAATCGAGCCCGAGGCCTGGCATCGCGTGGACCCCAACGCGCGCAAGACCTTTACCGTCAAGGTGTTCCGCAACACGCTGGCGGCCGAGGACGTGAACGTGCTGCAGCTGCGCTTGCCCGCTGGACAACGCGCGCGCTTCAAGGCTGGCCAGTACCTGCAGGTAGCGCTGTCCGACGGCAGTCGCCGCTCGTATTCGATGGCGAACCCGCCGCACGAGAGCGACATGCTCCAGCTTCACATCCGTCACGTGGCGGGTGGGCAGTTCACCCAGATCGTGCCGAACCTCAAAGCCGGCGACCACTTGCAGGTCGAACTGCCTTACGGCAGCTTCGAGCTGAAGGAAGAAGCGCAGGGCCCGATGCTGTGCGTAGTCGGGGGCACCGGCTTTGCGCCCGTGAAGTCGCTCTTGGACGACATGCTGAAAAAGGGCATGAAGCGGCGGGTCACGCTGGTCTGGGGCGGACGCAACCGCGCAGGCCTTTACCTGATGCCCGCGGTCGAAAAGTGGAAGAAGATGCTGCCCGGCTTCAACTTCATCGCCGCGTTGGAGGACCCGGCCGACGCCGCATCGCTGGGTGGATTCCTCGGACGGGTGGACGATGCGGTGCGTGCCAACTGCCCTTCACTTGCGGGACACGAGGTGTATTGCTGCGGCTCGCCGGGGATGGTGGCTTCGGTCAAGAAGGTCTGCGTGGAAGAGCGTGGGCTGGATGCGCATCACTTCTTCAGCGATGTCTTCGTCCCGGGACCGGCGGCGTAAGTACCCGCCGCCCTAATCTGCATCTTGGGAAAGCCAGGCGATTTCTTCGGGCGAGAAACCGGCGGCCAGCCGAGCTGGGGCGTTGAAGGGCGGATGCAGCCGCGGGGCAGCATGACGCTCCACCAGCACCGGGTAGTGCGTCACAGGATCCAACCCTTCGCGTTCGCACAGACATCGATACCAGTGATTGCCTATCGCCACGTGCCCCACCTCGTCGCGCAGGATCAGGTCCAGAATCTCCACCGCCCGCAGCGCCGCGGGCGTGCCCACCTGGCGCAGCTTCTGCTGGATCTGCGGCGTGGCGTCGAGCCCGCGTGCTTCCAGCGTGCGCGGCACCAGCGCCATGCGCGCGACGATGTCGTCTTTGGTCTTCTCGCACATCGACCAAAGGCCGTCATGCGCGTCGAAGTCGCCGTAGGCGTGGCCGAGTGACTCGAGGTGATCGCGCAGCAGCGAGAAGTGATACGCCTCTTCGGCTGCCACGCGAACCCAGTCGACGTAGAACTCGCGCGGCATGCCGTCGAACCGCCATGCCGCGTCGAGTGCGAGATTGATCGCGTCTAATGAATGTTTATCTTGCAGGCGTTCGTTTTCCACACTTGCGCATCCTCGAAGTGCATAACCAGTTGACATTACTGGGGCACATGAAACACAAGCACCGTCAGCATCAGCTCGCGGTTCTTGTCACCGTCGGCATGAAAAACATACCGGAAGCCGCTTTCATGCGGCCAAGCGACAGCCCGCTTGAAATTAACGTGCCCTTTTGCAGCAGTGTCAATGCCGGCCAGGACCGTTGAGGTCTCGGTGCCGCGATTGAATACAAGGATGGCAGTTTTTCCATCGCGCCACGTCGCATAGCCAAGGAGTTGGTCGATGGCTTCGCCAAATGCCGTTGGCCCTTTCCAGAACTTGCACTCGGCGATGAAGACGTTGCGGTCACCCCCGCGCAGCAGGATGTCGGTCTTTCCTGACATGTTGAAGGTCTCGCCCGTCGCCTTCCCTTCGAACTGGCCGTTGAGTTGCACGAGAAAGTGCTGCCGCAGGGCTTCCTCGTTCA
The DNA here is from genome assembly GCA_025361305.1 of Burkholderiales bacterium. GTDB lineage: Bacteria > Pseudomonadota > Gammaproteobacteria > Burkholderiales > Burkholderiaceae_C > Ramlibacter. The sequence goes on along the minus strand of JANYAN010000020.1, from coordinate 195 downwards.
TGGCCTTGAAGGCATCGGGGCTGCGCTCCATCACAAGCGCCATGTCGTGCACGACCTTGAGGATGTGCTCGTACAGCTCCATCGCAAGCGCCGGTTCCGGCTTGACGTGGGCCGTTGTCACGGGAGGCAAAGTTGGGGCGGCCTTGCGCTTCACAGTTGGAAGCGCGTAAGTCTTCGGCGCGTCAGCGCGACGAC
>JANYAN010000548.1 GCA_025361305.1 Burkholderiales bacterium | reverse complement strand
GGAAGTCTGTGCCGACGCGGTTGTCGATCCCAATGCGTTCGAACAGCTTACGCAGAATGCGCTCGTGTCGGTGGCTCTGCTCTATCGGGGATGGGATGCCGAACGCCCCGTCGTCGTACTGGGCCGTGAATTCGCCGTGCTCATTGATGCTCAGGCTACCGGCATAGTTCTTGGTCTCCACCAGGTACATGCCGAAGACACGGGTAATGATCAGATGGTCGATCTGGGCGACATCCCCGTCAACGACGAATCGAAGATCGTGCAGCAAGACATGGTGCTTCGCGTCCTTGAAGTAGCTGTCCAGGTAGTGGGCTGACTCTCGCTCGCCCTGAATACCCTTGCGCAGCCTGTTCGACTCGTCATGGAGCCAGCGCTTCTGGCGTGGGTCGAGTAGCGGTGACTTCTGGAGGTCTTGAAGCAAGGCTAACCGTTTGGACCGGTCGTCGGCGGATTTGAGCAGCAAAGGTCTAACTCCAGTCGGTGCGGTTGAAACATGGCGGGATTCTGCCAGCCCACGTGCGGTGAGTACTTGACATCGCGCAGACCTTGCTGGCAGCACGCTCTGCTGTCAGCCAGCGCCTTGAATTGGGCTTGAGTCAATCCCTCAAATTGGGGAGACTACATCACCCACAGAACCCACCGTGGTCAGCCGGAACTGTACGGTTGCTCTGACGGAACCAGCATGAAACCGCCTTTCGCTGCAGTACTGACGGCCATGTGCCTAGTCTCGCCGAACGTCGATGCGCGCGGTGGGGGTGGGGGCCAGAGCGGCGGCCACTCAGGCGGGGGTCATGCGACCTCTGCGGGCCATCACACGGGCAGTTCGCGCTCTGCGTCTACGGCAGCAAAGCACCGCAGCGGCACCGCGCTAGGCGTCCAGCGCGACAAACGCGGCAAGATCGCCCGCAGCGAGCATGCCAAGGACGAGTTCAAGAAATCCCACCCGTGCCCATCGACCGGAAAGTCGTCAGGTGCCCTTCCAGGATACGTTGTTGACCACGTTACCGCGCTTAAACGTGGCGGCGCCGATTCCCCAAGCAACATGCAGTGGCAGACCAAGGAAGCGGCCAAGCAAAAAGACAAGACCGAGTGAGACGGCCTGCCGAGGACTCACCTGATTCAGCATAGACTCCACTCATGCCCATCGAGCCTCTGCCGTCCTTCACGCCCCAGGCACGTCAGTTGTGGGACGCCATTCCCGCGGAGCACCGCCCAAAGCTCCTGTCCAATGTCTGGTGCGGGAAGTGCCGTGAGTCGGTGACCATCACGAACTTCACGGGGGCAGTGAAAAGGGGCGACTTGCTGTTGGTGGGCCTTTGTGCCGTTTGCAGGAGCGATGTGGCCCGGGTGATTGAGTCAGCCTAGCCCGCTTGCCGCTTCTGAGTCGCCCTCTTGCTCAACCCCTTGACCTCTTTCAGGTCAGCATACATTCGACGCAAGATTTGATGTTCAAACGAGAGCGAATTCTTGACGGAGTTTCATAGTGACAAATGCCCTACAGAATAGACACGACGCAGCAATTAGACAGCTTCAAATGGGCATCACAGATGGAGCCATTCAAGAGTTGCGTCATCACAACGGGTAGTTCGAGGCGCAGAAGTGGAGCTACGCATCCGCGCTGGAGCAATTCAGACGCGATTCATCTTCTTCGGCGCACAAGAGGCAAACTGACCAGTCAACCTCAAGACTGCCAGGGCGCTGGGCATCGCTTTGCCCCGGGCGATCCTGCTGCGGGCAATGAAGGTGATTGAATGAACTCATGACCACCCCCAGCACCCCACCCCCCACCCGTTACGCCCGCTCCGACGGCCTGAGCATCGCCTACCAGGTGTTCGGCAGCGGCACGCAGGATCTGGTAGTTATCCCGGGGATCGTTTCGCACATCGAACTCGGATGGGAGGACGAGCGGTATGCCCAGTGGCTGTGGTCGATGGGCGAGAGTTTCCGCGTGGTGCTGTTCGACAAGCGCGGGCAAGGCATGTCCGACCGGATGGAGGGGGCGCCGTCGATCGAGCAGCGCCTGGACGACGTGCGTGCGGTGATGCAGGCGGCCGGGTGCGAGCATGCCACCTTCCTGGCGTTGTCCGAGGGCGGCGCCATGGGGGCGCTGATGGCGGCCACTTATCCGCATCAGGTGGATGCGCTGGTGCTCAGCGGCGCGCTGGTGCGCTTTACAGGGGCCGACGACTTTCCGCATAGCCCCCGGCTCGGCCACATGCTGCGGCAGGTCGAGAAATCCTGGGGCACGCCGCTGGCGGCAACGGCCTTCGCACCCAGCCGTGCGGGCGACCCCGCGTTCTGCGAACGGTTCGGGCGGATGCAGCGTATGTGTGCCTCGCCGGGCACGATCCGGCAGCTGATCATCGCCAATGACCAGCTGGATGTGCGCGCCATCCTGCCCCAGATCCGGCGGCCCACGCTGGTGATTCACCGGCGTGGGGATCGCGTCGCCTCCAGGGAGCACGGCCGGTATTTTGCGGACCATGTTCCCGATGCCATCTACCTCGAGCTGCCCGGTGACGATCACCTTACCTGGGAAGGCGATACCGGCGCGATCGTGGGCGCGCTGCGGCAGTTTGCCCGCCCCGGCGCAGCGCGCCCGCACACGCCCGAGTCGCAGGAGCGGTTCCTGGCCACGGTGCTGTTCACCGACATCGTCGGCTCGACTGAAAGCGCCGCGCAGCTGGGCGACCAGGCCTGGCGATCCCAGCTCCTGCGGTTCTATGCCCTCAGTCGCGAGCAGCTGCAAGCCCATCATGGGGTTGAAGTCAACACGACCGGCGACGGCATGCTCGCGCGCTTCGACGGTCCGGCACGCGCCGTCCGCTGTGCCGCGGCGATCTGCGAGCAGGCCCGCAGCATCGGTCTGGAGGTACGCGCCGGCCTGCACACCGGCGAAATCGAGGCGCATGGCAGTGATGTGAGCGGCATCGCCGTCCACATCGGCGCCCGCGTGGCCGCGCTGGCCGGCGCCGGAGAGGTGCTGGTGTCCAACACGGTGAAGGATCTGGTGGCCGGCTCTGGCCTGCACTTCGACGCCTTCGGCGCCCACACGCTCAAAGGCGTGCCGGGGGAGTGGGTGATCCACCGGGCGCTGGCCGGGGCGGCTGCCGTCGGCTCCCGCTAGGCAGCGGAGGCTGTCCTATTGCTTCACTTCGGAGTGGTGATGCTGATGGCCCGCCATGGCATCGGCCCCGTGGTCAGAGACTTGGGCGTCAAACCACTGGTGCAAGGCGACCACCAGTTTCACGTTCGTGGTTTTGTAAGTAATCTCGGCGCCACCCGTTACTTGCTGATAGGCCATCGCGATCTGTCCCGGTTTTGCCGCCCTGAGGGCTTCGAGTCCAGGCATCTGCTGGCCGTGAATGTGAGTCGGCCCAGAAAAATCACCGCGCTCGAACTGCGCCTTGATTTCAGTCAGATGCGCACGAACCAGCTTTACCTGTTGGGCATCCGCTAAGTCCTTGGCCACCACGCGCTGTGTACCACCATTCTTGGTCTTGGTGAAGATGTGCGTAGTCGCCTTCAGGTCAAACGGCATCACGTCTGCACCCAGCTTGGCCACTTCGGCCCGGCGTTCCGCGTCTGCGCCGAAGGCAACGAGCGGTGCAGCAAGCAGCAGCGACAGAAGGAAGGAGACGATGCTGGTTTTCATGGGCAGGGCCGAGGTGAGGGATGCTTCCAAGGTCGCATGAGGGGCTGGCCTTGCTTCGGCCTAGAAGGCGAACTCAAGCGACGCGTGGGCGACCAACTCACCGGAAGCAAGAAATGTGACCTTCGCTTCTATGAATGCCGACGACTTTCCGAACCGCAGAACGTTGGCCTCGACGCGCATGTCGGACGACATGGCTGGTCGCAAAAAATGCGTGTGTTGGTAGACAGTACCTCTTGCCAGGCGCTCGGTGGTCGCGACAGCCAGCGAGGCCACGGTGTCTACGGCTGACATGATGACCTGCCCGCAAACGGCGCCGCTCACAAACTGCAGCTTCTCGCTCTGCGGCAGCACGGCGATGGCCTGACCAGGTGCAACGGAAAAGTCGCGCAGGCCAATCTCCTTCACCCAAGGGGCGAACAGCCACTCATAGAAGTCTTTGACCGTCTCGTTGGTGACGGGAAGGGGATGGGGCGGTGCTGAGATGGCCAATGCGGCGTCCTTGTGACCAATACCCGGCCGATCCTACAGGCCAGCGGTCAGCGCAGTCACCGCGTTTACGAGAGGATGGTTGACAAGCACGTTCGGCTGCATGCCGACGGTTTGACTGCGGCTCGCTTGGCCTAAACTGTGACAGCCATGAACCGACGTAGTCTCATGTTTGCTTGCGCTGTCCGCAGCAGGCGGGGCAACTGGCGCCAACCCGTCTGCTGGCAGTCGGCCCTGGCGGATTGGCAGCCTTACCGCACTCGGCAAGATTTTCATGGGCCCGTGCTCGAAGGAGTTTCACGACCTCATGTCAGCCGCTGGCCCGATCCCGGGACAGCAATTCACATATGAAGATCGGTATGCGGAAGGCAGGAACGAGCGGCTCCCGGTGCTAGCCGCCGAATTGGTGCGGCTCGATGTGGACGTGATCGTCGCATTCACGACCAACGCCGCGATTGCCGGCATGAACGCGACAGCGGTCATCCCGATCGTCTTTTCGTCGGTGGCCGATCCGGTCGCCGCGGGGTTCACCAACAGCCTGGCGAACCCCAGTCGCAACATGACAAGCAAGCCGTCCCAAAGCTGTCGCGCGTAGCGGTGTTGGTCAACCCCGAGAATCCGTACTCCCGCACATTTCTACCTCGCGTCCAGGCTGGGGCGACGGCGGTTGGAGTGGAGATTATGGTGGTGGAATGGAATGGCAGCGGCGACATCAGCTCGGTCTTTGCCAAGATGGGCCGGGAGCGCGTGCAAGGGCTTCTGGTGGGGGGAGATGTGTATCACTTCGAGCGACGGCTTTCGATCGCAGAGGCTGCGCTGAAGCAGCGGATCCCCGTCATGACGCCTGACAAAGGGTTCACCGAGGTAGGCTGTCTGATGAGCTATGGAATAGACACTCGCGAGCAGAATCGGCAAGTTGTGGGCTATATGCGCAAGATCCTGAATGGAGCAAGGCCCCAGGATTTGCCGATCGAACAACACACCCTTCTCGCGATGTCGGGGCGACACGTTGAATGCAGTCCGCATAAACTGCACGGATGCAGCCGTCAGACTTCACTCCGCACAAGCTGCCGATGTTTCTTGGGCTGGCACTGCTGTTCATGCTGGCTGTCTGCCCGTATGCGGCGCAGGCACAAACGCCCCAGCAAATCGTCCAAGTCGACACTGCCGTTGTCAGTCTGGACATCTCCAGCGCTGTGGAAGCGTTGGAAGACCCGACCGGGCGCCTTACGTTGGCGGAGGTGCGTGCGCCCGAGCACGCCGGCCAATTTGCGCCGCGCTTTCCGTCGGGGAATCGGGCCGTGCCGGTCTACTGGGCGCGTGTCGTGCTCCAAAGCAATGACCCCGCATCCAGGTCATTTTGGCTGGACACGGGCACCCAGACCCCTAGACAGATTGACTTCTATGCCCCAGACGCCCAGGGCCTCTACCGGCAACAGTCGGCCAGTTCGGCATTGCCCTTTTCGGCGCGTCCTTTACCCATCAAGAATTTCGTCTTTCCGGTGGAACTCCAACCGGATCAGCCCACCACCGTTTACATGCGGGTGCAGGGGAATGCGCGTCTGTCAGTGATTCGCCCTGAAGTATGGAAACCGGAAGCCTTGCTGGCGAAAGTTCAGGCCGATCGAATCGAGTGGTTTTTCTATCTCGGCGTGGCGGCAGCCATCATTCTGTACAACCTGCTGCTGTTCTTTTCTCTCAGGGATTTCAATTACTTCGCCTATGTGCTGGCCTCTCTGGGAATCGTCTGGGCGGTGAGCTCCGGAATTGGTGGCTTCGGCTTTGCCTTTGAGACATTTTGGCCCGACTCACCCAAGTTTGAGTTTGCAAGCTGGGGGATCTCGCTTGCCGTGTCGCATCTGTTAACGACCTACTTGTTTTCCCGATTGCTTGAAGTACGCCAGCGGATGCCGGGTCTGCACAAATGGCTGGTCCGCTCGTGGACGCTTTTTGGCCTGACTGCCGGGTCCATGCTGCTGATACTTGCGTTTGGCACACTTTCGTCCGTCTGGCGGTGGTTGCTTTTGCTGGGCGTGGTATTTGGAGCATGGGTGGGGCTCATCGTGCTCAATGCCCTGGTGCGGGCAGCCAGGGCACGCAACCGGACGGTCGGCTTCATCGCGGCTGCCTGGTTGCCATTGTTCGTGGTCACCATCCCCTACAGCCCGGCATTGGTGACCGGCAGTCCCATCGACGGTCGCTATCTGATGTGGGCTTCTGCATTTCAAATGCTGATGATGTCCTTGTTACTGGCGGATCGATTCAATCAGGAGAAACGGGAGAAGGTGCAGGCTCAGGCAACACTGGTCGAGGGTCTGCTCAATTCCGAGCGTGAACTGGAAGGCAAGGTCGCCCTGCGCACGCAGGAACTCAAGGACGAGCAGGCCCGTACCAAAGACCTGTTGCACAACATCCTGCCTGTCGACGTTGCCGATGAGCTCGCCAGCACCGGCACCGCCCGGCCGGCCCGACACGAGTCCGTCAGCATTCTGTTCACTGATTTCAGTGGCTTCACCAATGCGGTGTCCACCATGCCGGCGGATCGCATGGTGGCGGAACTCAATGAAGTCTTCGCGGCGTTCGACGACATCACGGACGCGTGCGGCGTCGAAAAAATCAAGACCATTGGTGATGCCTATATGGCTGCATCCGGCCTGCCCAAGCCGTGCACTGACCATGCCCAACGATGCGTGCGCGCGGCGCTGCTCATGCTCGCGTACCTGGAGCGACGCAACCAGGATGCCGCCTTCAAATGGCAACTGCGCGTTGGCGTGCATTCGGGCCCGGTTGTTGCCGGTGTCGTCGGCAAGCGCAAGTATGCGTTCGACATCTGGGGTGATACGGTCAATGTAGCTGCGCGCATGGAGAGCTCTGGCGAAGTTGGGCGAGTCAATGTCTCGGCCTACACCTACGACTTGATTCGCGCCGAATTTGACTGTGAGTACCGAGGCAGGGTCGATGCCAAGGGCAAGGGGCAGATCGACATGTATTTTGTCAAGGAGGCTCGGCCTGATGATGAAGTCCGACAAGTCTGATGCTTCAGCCGGAGAAAACGAATGCTGCGCCTAATTCCAATGAGTCAGAGCGAGTTTGATGCCTACCTGGGAACTGCCGTTGCTGACTACGCACAAGCGCACGCAAAGGCGGGCGACTGCGAGCCTGAGAAAGCGCTTGAGCTTGCTCAGCAGGACTATCAGTCACTGTTGCCGGACGGCTTGCAGTCACACAATCAGTTTCTCTTCAGCGCCGTGGACGAGACCGGCGGCGGCCCCAGAGCCGTCGGACTGATTTGGTTCGCTGTGAAGGACAAGCCCGGCCGCAAGACGGCTTTTATTTACGATTTTCGTATCGCAGACGAATTTCAAGGACAAGGTCACGGCAAGGAAATGATGATGCGGTTTGAAGAAGTCGCGAAGGAGATGGGCATTTCCAAGAGCAGCCTGCACGTCTTTGGATTTAACGTCGCCGCTCGCCACCTCTACGAGAAGATGGGCTATCAAGTCGTAAGCATTGCCATGATCATGAAAATTCCACCCCCGAGGCCAAAAAAGATGGCGACCGTAAATTTGTCCAGCGTCTGCATCGGGTTCACCCAATGAGTGCACGTCAATACTGAACAACGGCTAGGGAATCAGAACGCCGCCATCAATGGGGAAGGTGTGGCCGGTGGTGAACGACGCCTGTTTCGAGCAAAGCCAGATCACGGCCTGGGCCACTTCTTCGGCTTCGCCAAATCGCCCCATGGGATGTCGGGCCAGCAACATGGCGCCCAGCGGCGTGTTCGGGTCGAGAAAGCCCGCGCCCTCGGTCAACGGCGTCCTGATGACGGCCGGCGCCACTGCGTTGACGCGAACTCCCTTGTCGGCGTATTCAAGCGCCGCTGCCTTGGTCATGCCAACCACGCCATGCTTGCTGGCGTAGTAGGCAACGCCTACCCGCCCGCCAACGAGCCCGGCGACGGATGACATGTTCACGATGGCACCCTTCGTCGCAGCGATGTGGGGTAGCTCGTACTTCATGCAGAGGAAGACACCCTTGAGATTGATCGCAATGACTTTGTCAAAGACGTCCTCCGCGTACTCCGCGACGGGAGTCATGCTGCCACCGATACCCGCATTGTTGAAGGCGTAGTTGAGTTTTCCGTAGCGCTCCACTGTTTGCGCCACCATGCGTTGTACGTCCGCAGACATCGAGACGTCGGCCTGGACGAAAAAGGCGTCGCCGCCGGCATCCGTCACCTGTCGCACAGTTTCGAGCGACTCTTCGCTTCGCCTGCTGGCCACGACAACCTTGGCCCCCTCGGCTGCAAACGCCAGGGCGGCCGCTCGGCCGATCCCGGAACTTCCACCGGTCACCAGTGCAACATCGCCGTCGAACATCCTGGACATGTCAATTTCTCCTCGGGTGTAAAGGTAGTTCGCGGCAGTCAAGGAAAACCCGTCTCCATTGCTCCGGCGCCCAGAGAAGTAAGCCCGCCACTCATGCGTCCGAACCCTTGAGCCACTGCGCCAGATCGCTCTGGAGCTTCCTGAGGTCGGCGTCGCGCGTGTACATCATGTGGCCGGCGTCGTAATAGTGGTGTGTCACGCGCTGCCGCACGTCGGGCGGCAAGTCCAGCTGGGCCAGCGAGTAATCGGAGGCGCAGTAGGGCGTTCCCAGGTCGTAGTAGCCACTGGCCACCATCACCCGAAGATGCGGGTTGCGCCGCATCGCCCTGGCCAATGAGCCGCTGGTGCAGGTAAAGCTGTTGCCCTTGCGTTCGCCCTGCAGCCAGTTCCAGTTCTTGTTGACTTCCATCGAAATGATTTCATACCGCTGGTCGGTTTGCACGCCCAGCACATCGCTCAGGTAGGCACTGGACGCCATGGTGTAGGGGGCAGCAATGGCTTCGATTCCGGGGTCGAATTCCCACTGCCGCGACTTGCGCGCCGCCAGCGGCCCCGTGACTCGCGCTTCGAGCCGACCCACCTGCCGGCCCTCGGCGCGCATCAGCTCGAAGAAGAAGTCCTGGTCGCTGATGCGCAGGTTGTGGTCTTCAACCAGATCTGCGCGCAGGCCGGTCAGCTCGGCGATCCGCTTGGCCAGCCGGGTCTTGTCGCGGACCGAAAGGCGCGAGCCTTGATGCAATGCCTTCAGGTAGTCGTCGTGGACAAATGCTTCGCCGGCGGCGCGCGCGGCCGCCGCCGATTGGCCGATGCTGCCCTTGAGTTTCCCGTGGTACTGCGCAACGCCGGCATAGGCGGGCAGGAACAGGGCGAACGGCAAATCGTTCTTTTCCTCGAAGACGATGGTTTGCAGGTCCATGGCGCACGACACCAGGATGACGCCGGCCAGTGCAACGCCCTGCGATTGAAGTCTGTCGGCCAGTGCAGCGCCGCGGGTCGTCCCATAGCTTTCGCCGGCCAGGTAGACGGGGGAGCTCCAGCGCTGGGTACGCGTCAGGTGCAGCCGGATGCATTCGGCCAGCGCGTCGACATCTCCATCGACGCCCAGCATCTTTTTGCGGGCTTCTTCGCTGGCGGTCAGCGAATAACCCGTGTGCGGTGGATCGACAAAGACCAGGTCGAAATGCTCCAGCCAGGTGCATGGGTTGTCCTGCACCGCATAGGGGGGCGGTGGCATCGTGCCGTCATCGTTGATGCGCACACGCTTGGGCCCGAGCGCGCCCAGATGCAGCCAGATGGATGACGAGCCCGGCCCGCCGTTGAACGCGAACAGGATCGGCCGTGCGGCCTTCTGGGCGGGTGACAGGGCGCCAGCCAGCGTATAGCTTGTCAGGAACAGCGCAGCGTCGGGCTCGCCCTTGTGGGTTTCAGAGGCGTCCATCACGACCGGAACGAATCCTGCGGTGGCACTGTAGTCCAGGCGACCGCTGGCGATCTCTACGCTGCCCTGGCTGGTGGTGGCGGCCAGGCCGTTGAGCTTTTCCACCCGTTCACGCATCCGCCTTTTCTCGTCGGGGCTGGTTGCGTTGGGGGCGGCCGTCGGGGCCGGGTCTGCCTGGGAGTCGCGCGCCATGGGGTTCCAATCGGAAGAGTGAATTCCAGGCGCCATCCTAGCGCAGCCGTCATGAAGACCCCGGTGCCCCCGGTGTTGGATTGCGTGGCTTTCTGAGCTTGTCGGCAGGCACAAGATCCTGGACGATCTGGACGGCCAATGCTGCAAGCAGCATGTCCATTTCGGCGCGCGCGGCTTCAGAAGTGTTGAGCGCCCACTGCGAAGTCGTCATTTTCGTGGTGGTGGTAGCCTGGTAGCGTTTGGCGAAGACGCGCGGTGCGCCCCCGGTCTGATCCACGTCCAGATCGGCCGAAAGGTGCAGGGCATAGGGCGCGTCCGCGCCTGAGCCGACTGTGGCGAGTTCGACGACCGACAGTCGCAAGGTCCAGGGCTGCATGGCTGCCGCACCCGCGGATTCTTCCTTCTGAATTTGGATGTCGGCGAGATCGCGCGCCTGTTCAACCAGATTGCGCATCAGGCCGAAATTCGGTTCGGATGCGGCGAGCACTGAACGCAGCAGCACGCGCTTGGCATCAACCTCATCCGCATTCTCGGCCCGGATGGCGCCTACCGCGGCGCCGCCCAGGGCGCCGACGGCGATGCCAGTCGGCACCAGCGTGGCAAAACAGACCGGCGCCAGAAATCCTGCGCCAGCGCATGCAATGCCCGTGATCAACAGTCCGAGGCCGCCGCCCGCGCCCGCACTTTTTGCAACCGCACTGCCCTTGCCGCCAGGGCCATCGACGGCAACCTGGGGCTCGCCGGCCACGGCCACGACGGACGCCCGGGCCAGGCTGAAATCAGTCGGAACCCGGGGCGTGCTGGAGCATCCCGCGATCAGGGCGGCCACAGCGACGAGCGCGGACTGTTTATGGAAGAACCTCATGACGGGAGCCTTTCGGGTTGCGGTCGGGCGACGCCGCCCGACCGGGCCATCATCGATCTTCGGCCGCCGTTTCTGACTTACCGTTCGATGACAGATGGGTTACGGGACGGGAGAAACCGCTTGCGGCGAAGCGCGATATCGGGTCGAATATCCGGCGCCCCATCTGACTCTGGAGACAAACGCCATGCCAACCCGACAAGCTGCCCGCATTGCCGTTGCCCTTGCAGTCGCCGGACTGGCTTGCATGGCAGTGCCGCAGGCGTTCGCGGGCAAGGTCACTGAATGCGCCAAGGTGGGCATCTGCTACTGCGTCAACGACGAGCTGAAATCCACCATCAGGGACAAGGTGGAAAGGTTCCGGCAGACGCTGGCCGACCAGCGCAAGGCGGGCAAGACCGTGGGTTACCTGAGCGTCCCGCTCACCTCGGCGGGTGGCGGCAATTTCAACGTCAACAAGGAAGTGGCCGAGGCCGCACGCAAATCCATTGAAAAGCGCTTTGGCGCCGAGTATGTCTATGTGCTCAACCCAGGAACGCTGGAAGCAGACTTGCCCAAGGGCACCGGCGCTGACTACATGCTGATGTGGGCGTCGCTGCTCGAAGGGGTGGACGGCATGGGCGACTTTGATTTCGTTTACTTTGCCGGGCCCGCCGATTTTGCGCGGTACTTCGGCTTCGACGGCAACAACGACATGGCCAAGCTCGACGCCTATTTCGACAGGCGTTCGACCGCCGATCCGGAGTTTGCCAAGGCGGTGCAAGGCGGCCTTACCAAACAGGCATTCCGTCGCTATTACGCCCTGCGCGCCTCAGCGTCGGTCAGCCGCGGCGCGCACGACGAATGGAACATCTTCCGCATCATCAACGACAAGCGCCGTGCCGACAGCAAGTTCGGCACGCCCGGCCAGATTGCCGTGCTGTTCGACGGGCAGGGCGTTACACCACCACAACACGAAGCGCCAATTTCAGAGGGCTACGTGGGCAAGTGCCCTGTTTAAACTATGGCGGCAGCAACTACGAGGAGAATTCCATGATTTGCTTCCCTTCCTTGCTGCGACGTTTCGCGCGCGTGCTGTCTGTCCTGGCGCTCGGCGCCATGGCCACGGCGGCGCTGGCCGCCGACGCGCTCAACGTGTATTCGATCTGGCCCGAAAACTGGGCCCGGCCGATGTTCGAGGAATTCGAGAAGGCCACGGGCATCAAGGTCAATTTCGTCCGTTTCTCGTCCGGTGAAGCACTGGCGCGTGTGATCGCCGAAAAGAGCAATCCACGTGTCGACGTCCTGTTCGGCGGCCCGGTCGAGACCTTCGCGGCCGGCATCAACGAGGGCCTTTTCGAGCCTTACAAGTCACCTTCCTTCAGCAAGCTGCCGCCGCGCTTCAAGCAGGCCGATGGACTGTGGACGGCCATCGCCGACGATCCACTGGTGTTCATGACCAACGACAAGTTCCTGAAAGAGAACAACCTCAAAGCGCCGGCGTCATGGGATGACCTGCTGGCCGCGCCTTACAAGAACATGCTGCAGATGGCAGACGCTCGTACGTCGGGCACCGCTGTCACGCGCATCTTCTCGGTGCTGGAAGTGAACGGCCGGGACGAGAACAAGGCCTTCGCATACATGAAGAAGCTTCGCCCCAATGTTCAGCTCTACACCAAGAGCGGCGGCGGCGGCACGCTGCCCGTGGGTTTGGGGCAGGCAGGTGGCGGTATCTTCTTCATCGTCGACGCGCTGGACACCAAGGCCAAAGGCTACGACGTGGTGATCAGCTTCCCGAAGGAAGGCATCGGCACCGCGGCCGAGGGCATCGCGCTGCTCAAGGGGGCCAAGAATCCCGAGCAGGGCAAGAAGCTGATCGACTGGGCGACGTCGCCCGCGATGCAAAACCAGTTTGCCAAACACAAGATCAACTTCGTTCCGGCGCACCCGGACGTGGCGCTCGAGCCCAGCCTTGGGGCGGTGATCAAGGGTGCGAAGATCTTTCCGATTGACGCTGATTACGCGGGCGCCAACCGCAAACGGGTCGTCGAGCGCTGGGTTGCCGAAGTGCTCAACCCGTAGCCGCGCGGCGCACCCCGGTCGCGCGTGATCGCCTCGTCCGTCGCCCGGTTGCGTCGCGACCCCGCCGTCGCCGTCGCAGTGATGGTGCTGTGGCTGCTGCTGGCGCTGTTCGTCCTGTATCCGCTGGGCGCGCTGCTCGGGAGGGTGCTGTTCGATGACGGCGCGTTCACGGTGTCCAGCGTCGTCAAGGTGCTGGCGGACAAGCATCAGCAACGCGCCTTCTGGAACAGCCTGCTGCTGGCCATGCTGGTGGGTGGGGTCGGCACCCTGATCGGATTCCTGTTCGCCTACACCGCCGCGCGCGGGCGCTTGCCCCATTGGCTGCTGGCTGTCGTCGATGCCGCGGTGCTGTTGCCGCTGGTGTCGCCGCCGTTCACGACCGCTATCGCGATGATCTTTTCCTTTGGTCCGCGCGGGCTCATCACCTACGACCTGCTTGGCCTGCGGGGTGTCACGGTCTACGGCCTGACCAGCACCGCATGCTCGGAGGTGCTCACCTACTTCCCCATCGCCTATCTGACACTGCGCCCCCTGCTGGCGGGGATTGATTCCAATATCGAAGGCATGGCGCAAAGCCTGGGCGCGTCGCGCTGGCGTGTGTTTCGCACCGTGACGCTGCCGTTGTGCGTGCCCGGCCTGGCCAACGCATTCCTGCTGCTGTTTGCCGCGTCGCTAGCCGATTTCGCCACGCCGCTGATCCTGGGTGGCAACCAGTTTCCGGTGTTGCCCACGCAGGCCTACCTGCAGATCACGGGGCTGTTCGATCTGCGCGGGGGCGCCGTGCTGTCGTTCGCCCTGCTGGTGCCGGCATTCGTTGTGTTTTTGCTGCAACGCTACTGGGTCAGTCGCCGCTTCTACGTCACGGTGACCGGCAAGGGCGCGGGGCAGGCACCCTTTGACAGCATCACCGAGGGCGTGCGCTGGGTGTTGCTGGGCGGATGCGCGCTGGTTACCCTGGTGATCGTGTATTTCTATGCGCTGCTGCTATACGCGTCGCTGGTGGTGGCACTTGGCGCCAATCACGCCTTTACGCTGCAGCACTACAAGGTGATATTTACCGAAGGCCTGCGGGTAATCCGCGACACGCTGATCATCGCCGGCTTCGCCATGCCGCTGGGAGGGCTCTACGGTGTGCTGCTGGGCTACCTGGTGACGCGCAAGAAGATCTTTGGCGCACGGTCCATGGAGCTGGTTTCGATGATCAACTACGCGTTGCCGGGGACAATTGTCGGCATTGCCTACCTGATTGCGTTCAACGACCCGCCTGTTGAATTGACGGGGACGGCGTTGATCATCATCGCCTGCTATGTGTTCCGGTATGGCCCCACCGGCATCCGCGCCACGGTGGCATTGCTGCAGCAGATCGACAAGAGTCTCGAGGAAGCCTCGCAGGGCCTTGGCGCTGGCAGCGGCACGACATTCCGCCGCGTCACGCTGCCATTGATCGTCCCCGCATTCTTTGCAGGCCTGGGCGTGGTGTTCATCCGATCGATGACCGCCATCAGCGCCACGATCTTCCTGGTGTCGATCAGCTGGTCGCTGGTCACCGTGAAGATCCTCGAGAACATGACGGAGCTTTCGCTCGGGCCCGCGGCGGCGTTCTCGGTGCTGGTGGTCGTGATCGTATTCGTCGTGATCGCGCTGATCGGCCAGGCGCTGCGGCTGTTGCGCGCACCTGGCGCCGCGCGGCTGTCCGGTATGCTGGGAGGATGAACGTGAGCGACCATGCAACCATCGGCGTGCACGTCGACGGGGTCTCCAAGCGCTACGCGCATCGCGTCAAGGGTGAGGTGTACGCCGCGCGCGACGTGCACCTGGACGTGGCGCCCGGCGAGTTCGTGGCGCTGCTCGGGCCGTCGGGCTGCGGCAAGACCACCACGCTGCGGATGATTGCGGGGTTCGAGCGTCCTGATGCCGGCAGTATCCGCTTCGGTGGTCAGGACGTGACCCACGTGCCGGCCAATCGGCGCAACATTGGCTTCGTGTTCCAGAACTACGCGCTGTTTCCACATCTTTCCGTCTTTGAAAACGTGGCGTACGGCCTGCAGGTGCGCGGCATGGATGCAAGAGCGATCGGGCGCAGTGTTGGCGAAGTGCTCGGGCTGGTGGGCCTGGCCGGCTACGAACATCAGTTCTCCGGTCAGCTCTCTGGCGGCGAGCAGCAACGCGTGGCATTGGCGCGTGCGATCGTGATCAAGCCGCAGGTGCTGCTGTTCGACGAGCCGCTGTCCAATCTCGATGCACGCCTTCGGGTGCAGATGCGCACCGAAATCCGCGAACTCCAGCAGCGCCTTGGCATCACGGCGATCTACGTCACGCACGACCAGGAAGAGGCGATGGCGGTGGCCGATCGCATCGCTGTGATGAGTGCGGGCAGCGTCGTGCAGGAAGGTTCGGCGCGAGACCTGTACCTGCGTCCTGTCAATGAATTCGTTGCCACCTTCGTCGGCCGTGTCAACCTGGTGCCGGCACGGGTGCGCGAAAATCAAGACGGTATCGCCATGGTGGAGGCCCTGGGGAGCGTGTTGCGGGCGCGTACCAGTGGCGCTCCACTCGCCGCCGGCACGGCCGTGAAGCTCGTGGTGCGCCCCGAGGCCATTGACGTGCACGGCGCCGGCGCTGGCACAGTGGCAGCGCAACTGGTCTCGCAGACGTATCTCGGCGAAAAGAGCGAGTATGTATTGCGCTGTGGGGCGCAGACGCTGCTGGCAGTGCGTTACAGCGGCGGCGCCGGCGATGCGATAGACCCGGGTGCCAATGTGTGGCTGCGAATCGCCGAAAACGCGGTCACGATCCTGCCTGAGCAGACGCCATGAACGCGTGGGGGTGGTGCATGGCGGTGGCGTTGCTGGCAGCGGCCGGCGGCGGCGCGCAGGCGCAAACAGCGCTGCACGGCAGCGCCGATGTATTCGCCGCGCCAGGCGTGATTCTCGCGTGGGCTGTCGAACGTGGCGCTACCGAAAGTGAAACCAGGGTTGTCTTGCGCATCGACACGCGGACGGCGGTGTTCCCTGTGGTTGGCGTCGTGGGCATCGACCCCTTCACCCGACAGGAAAAGGTATGGAGCGCGATTGCACCCAGCGCAGGAACGCTGGAGGTGCGCATACCGCGGGCTCAGTTCGGCGACTTCCCGCGCACAGAGGTGCGTCTCTACGCCGACGCAGCCGCAACGCCCGCACTTTCAGTCTTCTATCTCGGCGTGCCCGACACCACGCCGGAATTCGCCGAGAGCGCCAGACTCGATGCCTATCTTGCCCTGAGAATTTCGCGGGCGCGCGCCACCGATCCAGGCAAATCACCATGACCCGTACAGAACTCGCCGCGATGCTCGATCATTCGGTGCTCAAGCCGGAAGCCGATGTCGCGACCATTGACGCCGGCATCGCGGTGGTCCGCGACTGGAGGATCGGGTTCTATTGCGTGCAGCCATTCTGGGTGCGCAGGGCGGCGGATGCCTTGCGCGATACATCAGCCAGGGTGATCAGCGTTGTCGGGTTTCCGCATGGGCTGGACTGCGCACAGATCAAGGCTCAGGTGGCCGCGCGCGCGGTGCAGGATGGCGCTCACGAAATCGACACGGTCATCAATCTCGGCGCGCTCAAGAGTGGCGATGTGGCCGCGGTAGCCCTTGACCTGGCGGCGGTCGTGCGGTCGGTCTCCGGCGTTCCGGTCAAGGTCATTCTTGAGACAGCGGCGCTGACCGACGACGAAAAGCGGCTGGCTTGCCGATTGGTGATCGAAGCGGGCGCAGCGTTCGTCAAGACCTCCACCGGGTTTCATCCGTCCGGTGGCGCCACCCCCGGCGACGTGGCGCTGATGCGCGCCTCCGTGCCGCCATCGATGGGCGTCAAGGCATCGGGCGGCATTCGCACCCTGGCCGACGTGCGTGTGATGCTCGCGGCCGGTGCCAATCGCATCGGAACCTCGGCCAGCGCCGCGATCCTGGCGGCTGTCGAGTAAGGCATTGGCTTCAAAAGGCCGCGGTGATTGTCAACCTGAAGCTGCGCGGCTCGACCGGGTGCGAATGAATATCGTCGACCCCGGCCGCCGGCTCGCCGGGCAGGCGCGAAGTGTAGAAGTAGTCGATGTCGCTGGCCTGGCGGTCGAACAGGTTGAATACATCCAGCGACAACCTCAAGCTGGGTGAGAATTTGTAGCCGACACGCAAGTACGCCAGCGTGGTCGCCTTGGAACGCTGCGAGTTGTCCTCGATCAGTGGGCGAGCGCCAAAGTAACGCAGCTGAAACTGCCCGAACCAGGGGCCAAGATCGGTCACGGTGGCGCCAAATGACGCGACGGCGTCGATCGAACCCGGTATGTAGTTGCCCGCCGGGTTGTCCTGTGTGTAGCGTGCGCGTGAAACCGCCAGATCGGCGTCGAGCAGCAGCCAGGGGCGTGCTGTGTAGTGGTTGTTCCACTCGATGCCGATGCGTTTGCTGGCGCGGCTCGGCTGCGTGTCGCCAGCGTCGCCCGAGAAGACCAGTTCGGAACCCAGCTTCAATTGCCATAGAGCCAGCGAACTCTGCAGGTCGGCAACGGCCTCGGTGCGCACGCCCAGCTCTCCCCCTTTCGAGCGCGCGAGGGGCCTGACCGGATCAATCGGTGTGCCCTCCCTGGGGGCTACCGTCGCCACCGCGCCGCGTGCGTCGTTGCTGTGGTAGCCGTAGCCGTAGTTGATGAAGTATTCGGTCCTGGCCCAGGGCCCGAATATCAGCGAGAGTTTCGGGCTGGCCAGCGTGGCGCTCGTCTGGCCGCTGTTGGCCGCGATGGAGCTCTTCACGTCGAAGTAAAAACGATCCGCACGCAGCCCGGCGACGCTGCGCAACCACGAAGCCCACTGCGTGGCGTTCTGGGCATACACCGCGACAGTTGTTTCCCGCACCGTGCTTTCCTGGATGGTGGTGATCCGTTCGCGCGCCACGGTGGCGTACAAACCGACGGGGTCCAGGCGGTCATGGCGAAGTTGCACGCCGACAGTGTGGGTGCTCTCACGCCCAGCCAGCGATGTTGTGAAAGATCGGCTGGCGTTGACACCGAACACCTGACGCCGCTCGGATTGCTGGAACTGGTCGCCGGCGGTGGCGTTGTCCTTG
>JANYAN010000488.1 GCA_025361305.1 Burkholderiales bacterium | reverse complement strand
GGAGCAGATTGCCGCGACGGTGCAAGCCGGCGCCGTGAAACATGCGGCAGGGGAGTTTGTCGATCTGGCCGCCTACCAGGCCAAGGGCGGCTATGAGCTGCTCAAGGCCTGCATCGATGGCCGGCGCGATGCCGAGTCTGTCATCAACACCATGGAAGATTCGGGCCTGCGCGGCCTGGGCGGCGCAGGCTTTCCGGCCGGCCGCAAGTGGCGCATCGTGCGGGCCGAGGCCGCGCCGCGGCTGATGGCGGTGAACATCGACGAGGGCGAACCCGGCACCTTCAAGGACCGGGTCTACCTCGAGCGCGATCCACACCGCTTCATCGAAGGCATGCTGATCGCGGCCTGGGCCGTTGGCATCTCCGCCATCTATGTCTACCTGCGCGACGAATACCATGGTTGCCGCGCCATGCTCGAGGCCGAGCTGGACCGGCTGGAACAGGATCCGCCGATGGAAGGCATGCCCGCCATCATGCTGCGCCGGGGTGCCGGCGCCTACATCTGCGGCGAAGAATCGGCCATGATCGAATCGATCGAAGGCAAGCGCGGAATGCCACGCCTGCGGCCGCCCTATGTTGCCCAGGTGGGCCTGTTCGGCCGGCCCACGCTGGAACACAATTTCGAAACGCTCTACTGGGTGCGCGACCTGCTCGAAAAAGGCGCCGCATGGTTCAGCGGCGAAGGTCGGCATGGCCGCAAGGGCCTGCGATCCTTCTCGGTTTCGGGCCGCGTGCGCGAACCGGGTGTCAAACTGGCCCCGGCCGGCATCACCATCCAGGAGCTGATCGACGGGCATTGCGGCGGCATGCAGGAAGGCCATCGCTTCTACGGCTACCTGCCTGGCGGTGCATCGGGTGGCATCCTGCCGGCGGCCATGAACGACATCCCCCTGGATTTCGACACACTGCAGCCCTACGGCTGCTTCATCGGGTCGGCCGCCATCATCGTCCTGTCGGACCGCGATAGCGCGGTCGGTGCGGCACGCAACCTGATGCGCTTCTTCCGTGACGAATCCTGCGGACAATGCACGCCCTGCCGCGTTGGCACGGCCAAGGCGTCGGTGCTGATCGAGCAGGCGCGCTGGGACATGCCGCTGCTGGCCGAACTCTCGCAGGTGATGCGCGATGCGTCGATCTGCGGCCTCGGCCAGGCGGCGCCCAACCCGGTTGATTGCGTGGTGAAGTATTTTGCGCACGAGCTGGATGGGGCCAAGCCATGAACGCAGTGACACGTAAAGAATTGGCCCAGCTGGAATCGCCCATCGTTGCTTTCACGCTGGACGGGCGCGAAGTCAGTGGCCGGACCGACGAAACCATCCTGCAGGTGGCCGAACGAGAAGGCGTGGAGATTCCGCGACTTTGCTACAAGGAAGGTCTTGATGCAGTGGGCAATTGCCGCTCGTGCATGGTCGAGATCAAGGGCGAGAGGGTGCTCGCACCCAGCTGCTGCCGGGCCCCGGCCCAGGGCATGGTCGTGGACAGCAAGAGCGAACGTGCGGTGGCCTCGCAGAAGATGGTTCTGGAAATGCTGCTGTCGGACATGCCCGAGACGGCCTATACGCGCCACAACGAAGTGGATCAGTGGGCGGCCAAACTGGGCGTAGGCAAGCCACGCTTCCGGCCACGCGAGCAGGTGGCGCACGATTTTTCGCATCCAGCCATTGCCGTCAACCTGGACGCCTGCATCCAGTGCACGCGGTGCCTGCGCGCCTGTCGCGACGAGCAGGTCAACGACGTGATCGGCCTGGCCTTCCGGGGCGAACACGCGAAGATCGTGTTCGACATGGACGATCCGATGGGCGTATCCACCTGCGTGGCCTGCGGCGAATGCGTGCAGGCCTGCCCGACCGGTGCGTTGATGCCGGCACGCGAGGCGGCACTGGCCGTGCCCGACAAGGAGATCGAGTCAGTCTGCCCGTACTGCGGCGTCGGCTGCCAGCTGACCTACAGCGTCAAGGACAACAAGATCCTGTATGTGCAGGGACGCGACGGGCCCGCCAACCATGGCCGCCTGTGCGTCAAGGGGCGCTACGGTTTCGACTACGCCAATCATCCGCATCGGTTGACCGTGCCGCTGATCCGCCGGGCCGACGCGCCCAAGCGGGCAGATGCCACGATGGACCCGGACAGCGTGATGGACGTCTTCCGTGAGGCCAGCTGGGAAGAGGCGCTTGAGTTTGCCGGCGGCAAGCTGCGCGAAATCCGCGACCAGCACGGCAAGAAATCGCTGGCCGGCTTCGGCTCCGCCAAAGGCAGCAACGAAGAGGCCTACCTGTTCCAGAAGCTGGTGCGCACCGGCTTTGGCAGCAACAATGTGGACCACTGCACACGCCTGTGCCATGCCTCGTCGGTCGTCGCACTGCTGGAAGGAATTGGTTCGGGCGCCGTCTCCAACCCGGTGATGGACGTCACCAAGGCTCAGGTGGTGATCGTCATCGGTGCCAACCCGACGGTCAATCATCCGGTAGCGGCAACCTGGATCAAGAACGCGGTCAAGAACGGCACGCAGCTTGTCGTCTGCGACCCGCGCCGCTCCGACCTGGCCCGGCTGGCGCGGCACTACCTGCAATTCAAACCCGACACCGACGTGGCGCTGCTCAACGCCATGATGCACGTGATCGTCAGCGAGGGCCTCGTCGACCAGGCGTTCATTGACAGCCGCACCATCGGCTATGAAGAGCTGCGCAAGAACGTCGAGGGCTACAGCCCCGAGGCCATGGCGCCAATCTGTGGCATCGACGCACAGACCATCCGCGAGGTGGCACGGCTGTACGCCAGATCGAAGGCGTCGATGATTCTCTGGGGCATGGGCATTTCCCAGCACATCCACGGCACCGACAACGCCCGATGCCTGATCGCCCTTTCGCTGATGACCGGGCAG
>JANYAN010000480.1 GCA_025361305.1 Burkholderiales bacterium | reverse complement strand
GCTGCCGGCGCAGTCGTAGGGTTGTTCGGCAAGCAGATACGCCTCGATCTCGGGGTCGCTCAACATCCGGAACGTGACCCGCACCGGAGACACTTCGAGTTGCTCGAAGCCTGTTTGCCCGCAAACCACGGCCACCGCGGTGTGGAACAGCAAGGTGCGCCCACGCATGCGCCGCAGCTGGGCCACGGCGCCGTCATGGTTGCCCGGCTTTCCCAGTGACTCGCCCGCCAGGTCGGCCACCTGGTCGGACCCGATCACGACGGCTTCGGGAAACCGTGCCGACACTGCGTGGGCCTTTGCCAGCGCCAGCCGCAGGGCCAGGGACTGTGGGCTTTCGCCGATGTGCGGCGTTTCGTCGACGTCCGGGGCCGCGACCTCAAAGGCAATCTTCAGGCGCGACAACAGTTCACGCCGGTACGGCGATGTCGAGCCCAGCACCAGATGACGTTTGCACGGTTTCGAATGTGGCTGGCTCATGGGGGGATTCTCTTACACTGGCCCGATGAGCAAAGATTTCGTGGCCAGGCATCTCGACGTGAAGGCCTTCGCGCTGGCGGGCGGTGCGATCTCGGGGCGCGAACTGCTGGGCGCCAATGAGCGGCTGGTGGCCCAGACCCTCGGGCAGGGCGCCGATTTGCCGATTGACTGGTCGGCCACGGGCGAGTTACGCAATCCCGAGCACCTGGAGCCGCAGATCTGGCTGCACCTGCAGGGTGACGCCGTCTTGCCGTTGACCTGCCAGCGCTGCCTGGGACCCATAGCGGCGCCGGTGACCGTGAAGCGGTCGTTCCGCTTCGTTTCGGACGAAAGCGTGGCGGCGGCCCAGGACAATGAATGCGAAGAGGATGTTCTGGCCCTGAGCCGCGGTTTTGACCTGATCGAGTTGCTGGAAGACGAATTGCTGATGGATTTGCCAGTTGCGCCCCGGCATGAAGTCTGCCCGGTTCCGGTGAAACTGGAGGTAGTGGACGCCGACTTCGAAGCGGCGCAGGCCGCCCGCGAGAACCCGTTTGCCATGCTGGGTACGTTCAAACCAGGTAAAGGCAACTAGCGGCCGGGCTGGGATATAATCAAAGGCTTCGCGCAAAAGCGCCGTTTTCGCGCAGCCCGCGCGCCCGTTTGTCCCTCAACCGTTAATCCGGCTGCCTGTGCCCAGGCGCGGCAGCCACAGTAGCCCAGGAGCCCGTCATGGCCGTCCAGCAAAACAAGAAGTCGCCTTCCAAGCGCGGCATGCACCGTTCGCACAATGCCCTGGTGGTCCCGGGCATCGCCGTGGAACCCACTACCGGCGAAACCCACCTGCGCCACCACATCAGCCCGACCGGCTTCTACCGTGGCCGCAAGGTGCTCAAGACCAAAGACGAAGCCTGATTGCGCTGCCTCGTCGCAAGGCCCGGCGCTGCGATTGCCGCAGCCACGGGCCTTTGTCTTTGATGGGGCGCAAGTGGCGCCGCCTCGGCGTCCGGCGCGGTTCGCTCTACATTTGAGCCCATGACTACCCTGGCTGTCGACTGCATGGGGGGCGACCACGGCCCCGCCGTCACCCTGGTGGCCTGCCGCCGCTTTCTTGATCGCCACCCCCAGGCTCAGTTGCTCCTGGTGGGTGCCACGGACAGCCTGCGGGCCTTCGATCACCCCCGTGCGCACATCGTTGCGGCCTCCGAGGTCGTGGCCATGGACGACTCGGTCGAGGTGGCTTTGCGCAAAAAGAAAGATTCGTCCATGCGGGTGGCGATTCAACAGGTCAAGGATGGCCAGGCTCAGGTCGCGGTTTCGGCTGGCAATACCGGGGCGTTGATGGCCCTTGCACGGTATCTTCTCAAAACCGTGGACGGGATCGATCGCCCGGCCATTGCCTATCCCATGCCCAACGCCAAAGGCGGAGCCACGACGGTCCTTGATCTTGGCGCCAATGTCGACTGCACCGAGCAGCATCTGCTCCAGTTTGCTGTGATGGGTTCGGCGCTGGTTTCCGCGCTCAACAGCAACGAATCACCCTCCGTCGGTCTCTTGAACATCGGCGAAGAAGTCATTAAAGGTAGCGAAGTAATTAAAAAAGCCGGTGAATTGCTTAGATCTGCTGCTAACTCGGGTGATTTGAATTTTTACGGTAATGTCGAAGGAAATGACATATTCAAAGGTACAACAGATATCGTGGTCTGTGATGGCTTTGTGGGAAATGTGGCGCTCAAAACCAGCGAGGGCCTGGCATCGATGATTGGCGGCTTCCTTAAGGAAGAGTTTTCTCGCAATATCTTCACGAAATTTGCTGCTATCGTCGCATATCCGATCCTTTCTTCGTTTAAAGGCAGGGTTGACTATCGCCGTTACAACGGTGCAGCGTTGTTGGGCCTGCGCGGCCTCGTGTTCAAGAGCCATGGTTCGGCCGACGAGTTTGCCTTCGAGCAGGCGTTGAACCGCGCGTATGATGCAGCGCGAAACAACCTGCTTGACCGCGTTCAGGCACGCATTGCGCATGCCCAGCCGCTCCTGGCCGGCCAGTCGCAAACGCAGTCGCTTGACGCAGTGGCCAATTGATCGATGACACGCTATTCGCGCATTACGGGCACCGGCAGCTTTTTGCCGCCACGCCGCGTGACAAACGCCGACCTGGTCGCCGAACTGGCTGCCAAGGGGGTTGAAACCACCGACGACTGGATCGTCGAGCGAACCGGCATCCGCGCGCGCCATTTTGCCGGCCCCGATGTCACAAGCAGTGACCTGGGCGCACAAGCTGCGCTGCACGCGATGTCTGCTGCGGGCGTATCGGCCGGCGAGATCGACCTGATCATCGTGGCAACGTCGACACCCGATATGATTTTTCCGTCGGCCGCGTGCATCCTGCAGAACAAGCTGGGCATCGCCGGCTGTCCGGCCTTCGACGTCCAGGCTGTGTGCAGTGGGTTCGTGTATGCGCTCACCATCGCCGATTCGATGATCAAGACCGGCAGCGCAAGCAAGGCGCTGGTGATCGGCGCAGAAGTGTTCTCACGCATCCTGGATTTCAATGACCGCACGACGTGCGTCCTGTTTGGCGACGGGGCCGGCGCGGTCGTGCTGGAGGCCTCCGACCTACCGGGAATCCTGGCCTGCGACCTTCACGCGGACGGCAAACATGTAGGGATCCTGTGCGTGCCGGGCACCGTGGCAGGTGGTCGCGTGCTGGGCGATCCCCTGCTCAAGATGGATGGCCAGGCGGTCTTCAAGCTGGCCGTCGGGGTGCTCCATGACACTGCGCTGGCGACGCTGGAGAAGGCTGGCCGTACGGCGGCTGACATCGACTGGCTGATCCCCCACCAGGCCAATATCCGGATCATGCAGAGCACAGCCCGCAAGCTGAAGATCCCGCATGAAAAGGTCGTCGTCACCGTCGACCAGCATGGCAACACATCGGCCGCCTCGATTCCGCTGGCGCTGGACGCGGCCGTGCGCGCCGGCACGATCAGGCCAGGCGAAACCCTCTTGCTCGAGGGTGTGGGCGGCGGCTTCACATGGGGCGCTGTCCTGCTGGATTTCTAAAATGAAACCCTTTGCTTTTGTCTTTCCGGGCCAGGGCTCCCAGGCCGTGGGCATGCTCGATGCGTGGGGCGATCACCCCGCCGTGGCGCAAACCCTGGACGAAGCGTCAACTGCGCTTGGCGAAGATGTCGGGCGGCTGATCCGCGAGGGCCCCAAGGAGACGCTGGCTCTGACGACCAATACGCAACCCGTGATGCTTGTGGCGGGGGTTGCCGCCTGGCGCGCCTGGCGTGCCGAGGGAGGGGCCGAGCCGGCGGCGCTGGCGGGCCATTCGCTGGGTGAGTACTCGGCCCTTGTGGCTTCGGGTGTGCTGACGTTGGCGCGGGCGGCGCCGCTGGTGCGCTTTCGGGCCCAGGCAATGCAGGATGCCGTGCCGGTGGGCACCGGCGCGATGGCCGCGATCCTGGGCATGGAGGCGAAGGCCGTGATCGAGGGGTGCGCGCAAGCCGTTCGCACCTTCGGCGCAAATACGACCGAGGTCGTCGAGGCAGTGAATTTCAACGACCCGGCCCAGACCGTCATCGCGGGCAGCAAGGCCGCGGTCGAGAAGGCGTGCGAAGTCCTGAAGGCGGGCGGGGCCAAGCGTGCGCTCCCGCTTCCCGTATCGGCCCCGTTCCACTCAAGCCTGATGAAACCAGCGGCGCTAAGGCTGCGCGAAAGACTCGCGGACACTGCATTCGGTGCGCCTCAAATACCGGTGATCAACAACATCGAGGCGATCGTGCACGGCGATCCCGACCGGATTCGCGCAGCGCTGTACGAGCAGGCCTTCGGGCCGGTCCGGTGGGTAGACTGTGTGCTGGCAATCAAGTCACGCGGGATCACCACCGTGGTCGAGTGCGGTCCCGGGAAAGTCCTGGCCGGCCTGTGCCGGCGGATCGACCCGGCCCTGACCGGCGCCGCCGTATACGACCCGGCCACTCTGGCCGAAGTGAAGGGGCTGCTGGGATGAATGAAATCCGGTACGAGGGACAGGTGGCTCTGGTCACGGGGGCTTCGCGCGGCATCGGCGCGGCCATCGCGCTCGAACTCGCCCACAAAGGGCTCAAGGTGGTCGGAACAGCCACAACTGAGGCAGGAGCAGCCAGGATAACGGCCACCCTGGCCGGCCATTCCGGATGCAGCGGGGCCCGGCTCGACGTCAACGACGCTGCCCAGGCACAGGCCCTGGTCGACGGCATCGTCAAGGAGAACGGCGGTCTGCAGGTGCTGGTCAACAATGCGGGCATCACGCGTGACATGCTGGCCATGAGGCTCAAGGATGACGACTGGGATGCTGTCCTGGACACCAACCTGAAGGCCGTTTTTCGCATGAGCCGCGCCGTGATGCGGGTAATGATGAAGCAGCGCTATGGGCGCATCGTCAATATCACGTCGGTCGTGGGCGCCTCCGGCAATCCCGGCCAGGCCAACTACGCTGCGGCCAAGGCCGGCGTGGCGGGAATGACCCGCGCGCTGGCCCGCGAGCTTGGCAGCCGCGGAATCACCGTCAACTGCATTGCCCCCGGATTCATCGAAACGGACTTGACGGCTGCCTTGCCCGAAGAGCAGCAGAAAGCGCTGCTAGGGCAGATTCCCCTGGGCCACCTTGGCAAGCCCGCCGACATTGCCCACGCGGTCGCCTGGATCGCCTCACCCCAGGCTGGCTATGTCACCGGGCAGGAGATCCACGTGAACGGCGGCATGTTCATGTCCTAGCGAGACTTTGGGCACGGACGGGCAACCACCCTGCAGGGGGCTTGCCATGCCGGAGCTAAAATCACGGATTCTTTTACAACCCTTTGAGGGAACCATGAGCGATATCGAAGCACGTGTCAAAAAAATCATCGCCGAGCAACTCGGCGTGGAAGAGTCCCAGGTCACCAGTGAAAAAGCCTTTGTGGCCGACCTCGGTGCCGACTCGCTGGACACGGTGGAACTCGTCATGGCGCTCGAAGATGAATTCGGCATCGAGATTCCCGACGAGGACGCCGAAAAGATCACCACGGTGCAAAACGCGATCGATTACGCAAACGCGCATCAGAAAGCCTGATAGCGCATGAGCGCAGCGAAGACCCGCTTCACGCAAACGTTCGCCCGCTCCGGGGACGCAGCAGCAGTCATCGCGACGGTCCGGGAGGCGCCATGACGCGCCGGCGTGTCGTTGTCACCGGCCTGGGCTGTGTCAGCCCCGTGGGCAACACGGTGGAGCAATCCTGGGCCAACTTGCTGGCCGGCAAGTCGGGGATTGACCTGATTACGTCGTTCGATGCCGCCAATTTCGCCTGCAAGTTCGCCGGCGAAGTCAAGGGATTCAATATCGGGGACTACATTCCCGAGAAAGAAGCCCGGCATATGGATCGGTTCATTCACCTCGGGCTCGCCGCGGCGATCCAGGCCGTGGCGGACAGCGGTCTGCCCACTGGCGAAGCACTTGACGGCGAGACGGCCACGCGCATTGGCTGCAATATTGGCGCGGGAATCGGCGGGCTGCCGTTGATCGAGCAGACGCATGCCGAACTGGTCAGCCGTGGTCCGCGCCGGATATCTCCATTCTTTGTACCGGCTTCCATCATCAACATGATCTCGGGCCATGTCTCCATCAAGTTCGGCTTCAAGGGCCCGAACATCGCCGTCGTCACCGCGTGCACGACAGGCCTGCATGCCATCGGCCTGTCTGCACGGATGATCGAATACGGCGACGCAGACGTGATGATTGCAGGGGGCGCTGAATCGACAGTCTCGCCCCTGGGCGTCGGGGGCTTCGCCGCCGCACGGGCGCTTTCCACGCGCAACGACAGTCCCCAGACGGCTTCCCGGCCTTGGGACAAGGATCGCGACGGCTTTGTGCTGGGCGAGGGCGGCGGAGTCATGGTGCTCGAAGAGCTGGAGCACGCCCGGGCCCGCGGCGCCCGGATCTACGCCGAAGTGGCCGGCTTCGGCATGAGCGCCGACGCCTATCACATGACGGCGCCAGACGTGGACGGTCCGCGCCGTTCGATGGTGATGGCACTGAAGAATGCCGCAATCAATGCCGACAGCGTTGACTACGTCAATGCGCACGGCACGTCGACTCCGCTGGGTGACCTGAACGAGACCAATGCCATCAAGGCCGCGCTTGGCGACCGGGCGCGCAAGGTGGTGGTCAACTCCACCAAATCCATGACCGGGCACCTCCTGGGGGGCGCCGGTGGGATCGAGTCGGTGTTTACGGCGCTGGCCCTCTACCACCAGAAGAGTCCGCCCACCATCAACATCTTCAACCAGGATCCCGAGTGCGACCTGGACTATTGCGCCAATCAGGCACGCGATATGAAGATCGACGTCGCGATGAAAAACAACTTCGGCTTCGGCGGCACCAACGGCACGCTGGTGTTCAGGCGCGTCTGAACCGGCTTTTCCCATGCAGCATGCACCATCGGTGACCTATCCGGTGGGGCGGGCTCGGCTACCGGCCCTGCTGCTGGTGGGCGTGTGGCTGCTTGGCGCCGCCGTGCTGCTCCTGTGGTCGGCGCAGGTGGATTCAATGAGCTGGCGCCAAGGCCTTTGTGCCGTCGTGCTCGCGACCGCCGGCGCAGTTGCGGCGCTCGATTGGCGGGCTTCCCCAGGCGGTGCGCTGGTGTGGGATGGGGATGTCTGGTCGTGTGCCGGCGTTGCCGACGAGGTGCAAGGCGTGGCCGTCAGTGTCGACCTGCAAGGTTGCCTGCTGCTGTGCCTGCGGACACCGCAGGGGCGACGCTGGCTGTGGCTGGAGCGCCGCCGAAGTCCCCGGCTTTGGGACGATCTGCGCCGTGCCGTATTTTCGCGGACCGGACCCGATCTACCGCCGGCGGCCGCGACTCCTGCGGCAAAAACATGATCAAAGCCCCTCCCGCCACGCAGGCGCTGCCGGCAGATACCGATCAGATGCTGGTTGAGCGAACGGTCGCGGGCGACCAGAAGGCTTTCGAACTCCTGGTGATGAAATACCAGCGACGGATCGAACGGCTCATCGGGCGGATGGTGCGCGATTCAGACCTGGTCGAGGACATTGCGCAGGAGACGTTCATCCGGGCTTACCGGGCCCTGGCCCAGTTCCGTGGAGAGGCACAGTTCTACACTTGGCTCTACCGGATCGCCGTCAATACCGCGAAAAAGGCCCTGGGCGACCTCAAGCGTGACCCGCTGGTGTCCGAGTCCGCGCTCAGGGGCGGCGATGAAGAAGATGAAACTTCCTCGGTGGAGAACGAACTAACCACCGCGGAAACACCGGAAACCCTGCTCGCGGCCAAGGAGATCGCTGCCGCGGTCAACGCTGCGATGGAAGCCCTGCCGGACGAATTGCGACAGGCTGTGACGTTGCGCGAGATCGAGGGCCTGAGCTATGAAGAGATTGCGACGGTGATGGATTGCCCTATCGGTACCGTGAGGTCACGGATATTCAGGGCACGGGAGTCCATATCGGCCAAAGTCAAGCCGATGTTGGAAAACCAATCGGGCAAGCGGTGGTGAGCGGCGATGCGTCGAGGTGATGTGATGAACACAATGTACGAGACAGACGACACGAACATCCATGAAACGGCCTCGGCCCTGGCCGATGGACACCTGCGGGGCGATGCCTTTGCCGCAGGCGTGGACGCTGTTGCCACCGATCCCGCGGGGCGGGAAGCGTGGCACAGGTATCACCTGATTGGCGACGTGCTGCGCTCTGGCGAACTGGCGCGCGGGACGCCGCCGGTGGACTTCATGAGCCGGCTTCAGGTGCGTCTCAGGCTGGAGCACGGCGTTTCCCCGGTCGACGGGCACGGCGCCGGGCTCGCGTCAACCGGCGAGCCGTTCGTGGGTACCCTTGGTGGAAGTGCCGCCAATGACAGCGTGTTCCGCTGGAAGCTGCTGGCCGGTGTTGCGACGCTGGCGGCGGTAGCCGTGGTTGCCTGGTCGGTAGCCGGTGTGAGCGACACTAGGCCTGGTGCCAGTCAGATGGCGGCGGCGCAGCCGGAGGCTGCGGCCTCGAGCCAGAGCCAGGTGATGATCCGCGATCCACGCCTGGACGAATTGCTCGCCGCGCACCGCCAGTTGGGCGGCGCGACGGCACTGCAGGCCCCCGCCGGGTTCCTGCGTAACGCCACGTTTGAAGGGCCGGCCCGCTAGCGCAGGCGCACAACCCATGCAGCGCAGCGCCGACCGCAACGCCCCGCTCGCCGCGCACCGGATGGTGGTCGCGGCCGGCTGCGTCCTGATCGGCCTGACATGCGCGCATGCGGGTGGACCGGCGCAGCCTGCCAGCCAGCCCGTGACCGATACGGCCAGCCCGGCACCCGAGCGTGACCTGGGCGAGTGGCTGATGCGCATGCACGAGGCCTCGCGCCTGCGAAACTACATTGGTACCTTTGTCGTTCTTTCCAATTCGGGCGGAATGTCAAGCGCGCGGATCTGGCACGCCTGCGATGGCCAGCAGCAGATCGAGCGGGTCGAGAACCTGACCGGTGCGCCGCGGTCGACATTTCGCCGGAACAACGACGTGGTGACGTTCATGCCCGACACCCGCGTGGTGCGCACCGAGACGCGCGATTCGCTCGGTTCGTTTCCCGATCTGATGAAGGAAAGCGGGACGGCCATTCCCGACTTCTATGCGGCCCGTCGCGCTGGCAGCGAGCGGGTGGCTGGGTTTGACGCCGATGTGGTCCAGATTGCGCCCAGGGACAATCTTCGCTTCGGCTACCGGATCTGGAGCGAAAAGAGCTCAGGGCTTGTCGTCAAGCTGCAGACGCTGGACACGGACGGCAAGGTCCTGGAACAGGCCGCGTTTTCCGAGCTTCAGCTGGACGCGCCCGTGAAGATCGACAAGCTGACGCAGATGATGTCCAACACTGGCGGCTGGCGCGTGGAGAAGGCCGAAGCGGCCAAGACCACAGCGGCCACAGAAGGCTGGGCCCTCAAGACTACCGTCGCCGGATTCCGGCCGGTGAGTTGTTACAAGCGCCCGACTGCCGGCGCCGTGGCACCCGAAGGAACCATGCAGTGGATCTTTACCGACGGCCTGGCGTCGGTGTCGCTCTTTGTGGAGCCTTACGACCGGCAGCGGCACGCCCACGAAGGCGTGCTGGCCAACGGCGCGACCCAGACGCTGACGCAGCGGATGCAGGATTGGTGGCTGACGGCAGTGGGCGAAGTGCCCGCCCGGACGCTGAAGGTATTTGCGCAGAGTCTTGAGCGGCGCAAGTAAGGCCCCAATTAGACGTCGTGTGGTGGTTTGCGCAGCTGGGTGAACCAATTTGCCGCTTCGTGTTCTCAGTCTTCATGTGATTCATTGAAAGGTCGACATGTTCAGGATCGATTGGAAACAAGCGCGTGCCTATGGCCTCGTGGCCCTGTTGGCGATCGTCGCGACCGTGGCGGTGATGCCCGCCAGGCCGGTCGCGGCCCAATCCGCGGCGCAGTCGCGCGCGCTGCCGGACTTCACTGATCTGGTGGAGCAGGTGGGGCCGTCGGTGGTCAACATCCGAACGCTTGAGCGCGCCCGGGTGGCCGTACCCGGTGCGGGCCAGATGGACGATGAGATGCAGGAGTTCTTTCGCCGCTTCTTTGGCCAGCCGCTGCCAGGTGCGCCGCGCCAGGGCCCGCGGCCCAACCGGCCGCAACCGGACGACGAGCAACCACGGGGCGTCGGGTCGGGCTTCATCCTCACATCGGATGGCTACGTGATGACCAATGCCCACGTGGTCGACGGTGCCGACGAAGTGCTCGTCACCCTCACGGACAAGCGCGAGTTCAAGGCAAGGATAGTCGGTGCCGACAAGCGCACGGATGTGGCGGTGGTCAAGATCGAGGCGACGGGCTTGCCCGCCGTGAAGGTCGGCGACGTCAATCGGCTCAAGGTCGGTGAATGGGTGATGGCCATTGGCTCGCCATTCGGGCTGGAGAACACTGTCACGGCGGGGATCGTCAGCGCCAAGCAGCGCGATACCGGCGACTACCTGCCGTTCATCCAGACCGATGTAGCTATCAACCCGGGTAACTCTGGGGGGCCGCTAATCAACATGCGCGGTGAAGTGGTGGGCATCAACAGCCAGATCTACTCGCGGTCGGGTGGATTCATGGGCATTTCATTCGCAATCCCGATGGACGAGGCGACCCGCGTCAGCGACCAGCTGCGCAGTTCCGGTCGCGTCTCGCGCGGGCGCATCGGTGTCCAGATCGATCAGGTGACCAAGGATGTCGCCGAGTCGATCGGGCTGGGCAAGGCCCAAGGTGCCCTGGTTCGCAGCGTCGAGAGCGGCTCGCCCGCCGAAAAGGCCGGAGTCGAGGCCGGCGACATCATCGTGAAGTTCGACGGCAAATCCATCGAGCGGTCGACGGACCTTCCGCGCCTGGTCGGCAATACCCGCCCCGGCAGCCGCGGCACGCTGACGGTGTTCCGGCGTGGCGCCCAGCGCGAGCTGCCGGTGACGATCGGAGAGTTCGAGCCGGATAAGCCGATCGTCAAGACGTCAGACAAGCAGCCGGACAAGCCCAAGCTGTCTGCGGCTGGCCAAAGCGTTGGCCTGTCGGTCAGCGACCTGACCGACGCCGAGAAGAAGGAATTGAAGCTCAAGGGCGGCGTGAAAGTGGAGGCGGCGGCAGACAGCGGTGCGCGCGCGGGCATCCGGGAGGGTGACGTCATCGTGGCGATCGGCAATACCGAGGTTGCCAGCGTGAAGGAATTCGATAGCGCTGTCGCCAAGGCCGACAAGAGCAAACCGGTTCCCGTGTTGCTGCATCGAGGGGATCTCGCGACGTACGTGCTGATCCGGCCGGCCCGCTAGCACGTCCAGCGCGGCGCTTGCAGAAGCCCCATCCCACGGTAGGGATTGGGGCTTTTTTAACGGCCTGGCAACAGCCTTCAAAAATTATTTTCAGGCGCCCGGCAAGCTAAGTAAGTTTGCATGTACTAACTTAATGAGCAGCGCAAGTGCTTTATTTGATAGAATATGTGCCTGCATCCACGCGTTTGGTGCATATAGAAAATGCCGTTGCCTGCCCTGCGGCTCGAATTCATTCGGTTCACCGCCCATCCACAGATCACCCACAAGTTGTCCCAATGGTTACCCCCGGATTTTGTTGATAACCTGTGAATAAATTGTATGTTGCTGACCTGCAACGACCCGGTTTTGACCGTCGCCGGACTGTACGTGCCGGGCTTTTTGCCTACAATGAAGCTCCAACTATCGCAGTTGCCATAGATTGTTGGTTTAGGGCGCGTCACTACTCGACGCGCCCTTTTTTCTTTTGCATCGCCATTTGAATTCAATCACTTAAGCGTCCCCGTTGATGAATCACATCAGAAACTTTTCCATCATCGCGCACATCGATCACGGCAAATCGACACTCGCTGACCGACTGATCCAGCGTTGTGGTGGCCTGTCGGATCGCGAGATGGGAGAGCAGGTGCTCGATTCGATGGAACTCGAAAAAGAGCGTGGGATAACCATCAAGGCGCAGACCGCTTCGTTGCGGTACACGGCGCGTGACGGACAGATCTACCACCTCAATCTGATCGACACGCCCGGCCATGTGGACTTCTCGTACGAGGTGTCTCGCTCGCTGTCTGCGTGCGAAGGTGCACTGCTCGTGGTGGATGCCAGCCAGGGCGTGGAAGCGCAGACCGTGGCCAACTGTTATACGGCCCTGGACCTTGGCGTCGAAGTGGTTCCGGTGCTGAACAAGATGGACCTGCCGCAGGCCGATCCGGAAAACGCGAAGGCGGAAATCGAAGATGTGATCGGTATCGACGCGGGCGATGCGATTCCATGCTCGGCCAAGACCGGCATGGGCATCGACGAAATCCTCGAGGCGATCGTGGCCAGGGTGCCTGCGCCGCGGGGCAATCTCGATGGTCCGCTGCGCGCGATGATCGTGGACAGCTGGTTCGACAGCTATGTCGGTGTGGTGATGCTGGTGCGTGTCGTCGATGGACGCCTGGCCAAGGGCGAACGCATCAAGCTGATGGCCACGGGAGCGGTGTACAACGCCGACAACCTCGGTGTCTTTACACCGGCCAACGAGGCGCGTGAATCGCTGGAGGCCGGCGAGGTAGGCTACATCATCGCCGGTATCCGTGAACTGCAAGCGGCCAAAGTCGGCGACACCGTGACCCTGATCCGACCCGGAACCGGCGGTGCGGCTTTCACGGCGACCGACCCTCTGCCAGGATTCAAGGAAATCCAGCCACAGGTCTTCGCCGGCCTGTACCCTACAGAAGCCAACCAGTACGACTCTCTGCGTGATGCCCTGGAAAAGCTCAAACTCAATGACGCTTCACTCCACTATGAACCGGAGGTCAGCCAAGCCCTGGGGTTCGGCTTCCGCTGCGGTTTCCTGGGCCTGCTGCACATGGAGATCGTGCAGGAGCGGCTCGAGCGTGAGTTCGACCAGGACCTGATCACCACCGCACCCAGCGTGGTCTATCAGGTCGTGAAGGCCGACGGCGAGGTCGTCATGGTCGAGAACCCGTCCAAGATGCCCGACCAGGGCCGGCTGGAAGAGATCCGGGAGCCGATCGTGACCGTCCACCTGTACATGCCTCAGGAATATGTCGGTGCGGTGATGACACTGGCCAATCAGAAACGCGGGATGCAGATCAACATGGCGTATCACGGGCGCCAGGTCATGCTCACCTATGAGTTGCCGCTGGGCGAAATCGTGCTGGATTTCTTCGACAAACTCAAGTCGGTCAGTCGCGGCTACGCATCGATGGACTACACGTTCAAGGAGTTTCGCCCCTCGGACGTCGTGAAGGTCGACATCCTGCTCAACGGCGAGAAGGTCGACGCGCTGTCGATCATCGTGCATCGTACCCAGGCGCAATACCGTGGCCGGGCCGTGGTGGCCAAGATGCGACAGATCATCAGCCGGCAGATGTTCGACGTCGCCATCCAGGCGGCAATCGGCGCCAATATCATCGCGCGCGAGACCATCAAGGCCCTGCGCAAGAACGTGCTGGCAAAATGCTACGGTGGCGACATCACCCGCAAGCGCAAGCTCCTAGAGAAACAGAAGGCAGGCAAGAAACGCATGAAACAGATCGGTTCAGTCGAAGTGCCCCAGGAAGCTTTCCTGGCAATACTGCAGGTGGAAGAATGACCCCGGCCGGGCCGTACCTGGTTGGCGGTGCCGCATGATGCAGGCGCTCACGGCCGCCGTGCTCGCGGCATTCGCAGGATATGCCGGTGCCTGGTACTTCGGGCTCGTCGAAGGCAATTTCGCGCTTCTGCTGTTCCTGGCCACCGTTGTCACCGGCATCTACTGGTTGGCCGAGCGGCTTTACTTTCTGCCCGCGCGCCGTAGCGCTGCGGCTGCCCTGGAGACACAGGCTGCACAGCGCGTGGCCGATCTGGCGGCCAAAGGCATCAGCCAGGTCGATGGCGAACTGGCACCGGCCAGGCAGCGATTGCTCATGCAGCCATGGTGGCTGGACTGGACGGCCGGGCTGTTTCCGGTGATCCTGGCGGTCTTCCTGTTGCGCTCGTTCCTGTTCGAACCCTTCAAGATCCCCTCCGGCTCGATGATCCCGACCTTGCTGGTGGGGGACCTGATCCTGGTGAACAAGTTCGTCTATGGCGTACGCCTGCCGGTGGTCAACACCAGGATTACAGAAGGTACGCCCCCAAAGCGCGGCGAAGTGATGGTGTTCCGCTATCCGCCCAAGCCGAGCCTCGACTACATAAAGCGCGTCGTGGGGTTGCCCGGCGACGAGGTGGCCTACCGGGACAAGAAGCTGACCATCAACGGCCAGCCGGTCAGCAAGGACGTCGTGCCGGAGTTCTTCGACGACGATGCGATGCGCTATTTCAAGCAGTACGAGGAGGTGCTTGGCGACAGGCGGCACCGGTTGCTCAATGACGACAATCGCAGGGCGGGCCTGTCCGAGGCTGAAATCATGGACTTCCCCAATCGGGAAAATTGCCGTTACAGTGTCGAAGGCGTGGTCTGCAAGGTCCCGCCGGGGCACTATTTCATGATGGGCGACAACCGCGATAATTCGCTTGACTCGCGCTACTGGGGCTTCGTCCCGGAAGGCAACATCGTGGGCAAGGCCTTCCTGGTCTGGATGAATTTCGGCAATTTCAGGCGCATCGGATCGTTCGAATAGAGACTCTCTTTGCAGCGAGGGGTTAGTACATGAAGCTACGGTTCAAGTCGGCACAATCCGGCATTTCCTTTATCGGCCTGCTTTTCGTCGTCGGCGTTCTCGCCTGCGTCGGTGTCCTGGGAGCACAGGCGTTCCCCACCGTGCTCGAGTACCAGGCCGTTCTCAAGGCAGTCAAGAAGGCCTCCGCGGGCAACACCGTGGCCGAGGTCAAATCGATCTATTACAAGGCCGCGCAGATCGACGACATCACTTCGGTCAAGGACAAGGACCTGGACATTTCCAAGGATGGCGACAAGGTGGTGGTGAAGTTCGCCTATACCAAGGAAATCCACATGTTCGGGCCGGCCTACCTGCTGCTGAAATACGCCGGTTCGTCCTGAGCCCAAGGCAAGCGTGGATGGCCAGCTTTCAGCACTGCAAGCGCGCTTGCAGCACCGGTTTGCGGACCCCCGGCTGCTCACCCGCGCGCTGACGCACCGCAGCTTTTCGGCCGACCACAACGAGCGACTGGAATTCCTTGGCGATTCGGTCCTGAACCTGGCCGTTGCAGCACTGCTCTACAACCAACTCAGCGAACTGCCCGAAGGCGACCTGTCACGGGTCAGGGCCAACTTGGTCAAGCAGGACACGCTGCATCACCTGGCCGAGGCTCTGGGCCTGTCGGATGTCATCCGGCTAGGGGAGGGCGAGGCGCGATCGGGTGGGCAGAAGCGTCCGTCGATCCTGGCCGACGCGCTGGAGGCACTGATCGGCGCGGTTCAGCTGGACGCGGGCTATCTCGCTGCCGAGGCGCTGGTTCACCGACTGTTTCGGGACGTGGCGATCAACCCCCAGATGCCGGCGGTGGCCAAAGACCCCAAGACCGAATTGCAGGAGTGGCTCCAGGGCCGCAAGATGAAGCTTCCTATCTACCGCGTGGCCGGCACACTGGGTGCGCCGCACAAGCAGACCTTCGACGTCGAGTGCGAAATTCCGGAACTGAGTGCCGTCGAGCGCGGCATCGGTGCATCGCGACGGGCTGGCGAACAGGCGGCGGCCACGGCCATGCTGCTGGCGCTCAAGGCAAGGCCCAAATGACCGAAACCGCACAGCGCTGCGGCGTGATCGCCATCGTCGGCAAGCCCAATGTCGGCAAATCGACGCTTTTGAATGCCCTGGTCGGGCAAAAGATCAGCATTACTTCGCGCAAGGCGCAGACCACGCGCCACCGCATCACCGGCATCCACAGCGCGGGTGCCTCGCAGTTCATCTTTGTCGACACGCCAGGGTTCCAGACCCGTCACGCCACGGCGCTGAACCGGTCACTCAACAAGACCGTGCTTGGCGCCGTCGTCGACGTCGATCTGGTGCTGTTTGTCGTAGAGGCGGGCAAGTTCACTCTGGCCGACGCCAAGGTGCTGTCGCTGCTCAAGCCCGGTGTCCCGGCACTGCTGCTGGCCAACAAGCTGGACCAGGTGCAGCGCCGCTCCGACCTCGCGCCGTGGCTGCGCGAAATGCAGCAACGCCATGCCTTCGCCGAATTCGTGCCTTTGTCGGCGAAGAACGCAAAGGACGTGGAACGCCTGATCGGGATCTGCGAGAAATACCTGCCCGAGCAGCCCTGGTGGTACTCGGCCGACGAGCTCACCGATCGCAGTGAAAAGTTTCTCGCCGGAGAGACTGTTCGCGAGAAACTGTTCCGGTTCACGGGTGACGAGTTGCCCTACACATCCACGGTTGTGATCGACAAGTTCGAGGAAGAGCCCAGCCCCAAGCACAAGCGCCTGGTCAAGATCGCCGCGACCATCATTGTCGAGCGCGACGGCCACAAGGCGATGGTGATCGGCGAAAAGGGCGAGCGGCTCAAACGCATCGGCACCGAAGCCCGGCAGGAGCTCGAGAAGCTCATGGACTGCAAGGTGTTCCTCGAGGTCTGGGTCAAGGTCCGCACCGGCTGGGCCGACGATGAAGCGCGGGTGCGAAGTTTTGGGTACGAGTAGAGCCGGGTGTCCAGTCTCGAACAGTGGCCACACAACGCATCTCCGACGAGCCGGCATTCGTGCTGCACCGGTATGACTGGAGCGAGTCAAGCCTGATCATCGAGGTGTTCACGAGGCACCACGGGCGGGTGGCCCTGGTGGCCAAGGGGGCCAAGAAGCCAAGCTCGAATTTTCGCCCGGTCCTGCTGCCTTTGCAGCCGCTGCGACTGGCATTTGGCGGCGACGCCGAGATCCGCACGCTCAAGGGCGCTGAATGGGTGGGCGGGCAGGTCATGCCGACAGGCGACGCGCTGCTGTCGGGGTACTACCTCAACGAACTCCTGCTGCGGCTGCTGGCGCGCGACGACCCGCATCCGGGCCTGTTCGACGCATACAGCTCGGCGGTGCAGGTGCTGGCCTCTGAGCACCTCACGGCGCTCCCGTCCGCCCTGCGGGCCTTCGAACTGGTGCTGCTGCGTGAAGTTGGCCTGCTACCGCAACTTGACGTCCAGACCCTGACCCTGGTACCGGTTCTGCCTGAAGGGCGCTACTGCCTGGTGCCAGAAGCCGGTGTCGTGCTGGCGCGCGAGGGTGATGCAAAGGCCAGCCTGAGCGGCAGCCAGTGGCAGGCGGTGCAGCTGGCGCTGGAACAGCCATCGCCTTTCCTGACCGCGTTGCCTGTGGCCGCCAACGCCATGGCCGAACTCAAACCGCAGTTGCGCGCGCTGCTGCACTACCATTGCGGGGTCGCAATCCTGCGCACCCGCCAGCTGATGATGGACATCCAGGCCCTATGACCACGGCAACACCCAAGACCGCACTTTCCGTCAACCTCAACAAAGTGGCGCTGGTGCGCAATACGCGCCATCTCGGCATCCCAAGCCTGATCCGGGCTGCCACACTGTGCCTGGATGCCGGTGCCCACGGGATCACCGTCCACCCCCGGCCGGACGCGAGGCACATCCGCGGCGAGGACGTGCTCGTGCTGCACCGATTGCTCAGGGCCCGACCCGGCACGGAATTCAACATCGAAGGCAACCCGTTCCAAAACCTGATGGACTTCGTACGCGATACCCGTCCCGACCAGTGCACCTTCGTGCCGGACAGCGAGGGCCAGTTCACCAGCGACCATGGCTGGGACTTCCCCTCAGACGCTGCCCGCCTGCGGCCGTTGATCGCCCAGGCGCATTCGCTGGGAGTGCGGGTCAGCCTGTTCATGGACCCTTCGCCACAGGCCATGGCGCAGGCAAAGGCGGTGGGGGCCGACCGTGTCGAACTCTATACCGAAAGCTATGCCAGTGCCCACGGTAGCGGGGACAAGCTGGCTGTGCTCAGGAACTTTGTCGATGCCGCGCTTGCGGCAAGAGAGGTTGGCCTGGGGGTCAACGCAGGGCATGACCTCAACCTCGACAATCTGACTGAATTTCTTGCCGCCGTCCCTGGTGTGCTGGAAGTGTCGATTGGTCATGCCCTGATCTCCGATTCCCTCGAATTGGGCTATGCCGGCGCGGTCAAGAGCTATCTGGCATGTATCGACCGGGCCTTCGGCGCCCGGGCAGATGCATGATCCATGGGATCGGCACCGATGTCTGCGACGTGCGGCGAATCCGCTCTTCGCTGGACCGCCACGGTGAGCGATTTGCCCGCAAGATTCTCAGCGACGCCGAACTGGTGACCTGGCGCTCGCGTACGGGGCGCTGGCCCGAGCGCGGCCTGCGCTACCTGGCAACCCGATTTTCCGCCAAGGAGGCATTCAGCAAGGCCGTGGGCCTGGGCATGCGCATGCCGATGACCTGGCGGCTGTGCGAGATCGGCAAGCTCGCCAGCGGCAAGCCGGTAATCGTCCTGCATGGTGGCCTGAAAGAGTGGTTTGAAGCGCGCGGGCTCACGGCCCATGTGAGTGTGACCGACGAAACCGACTACGCCGCGAGCTTCGTCGTGGTCGAGAAGAAAGCAGACGAATGAGCGAACACGCGCCACTTGTCCTGGACATCGCAGGGCTGGAACTGACCAAAGCCGATCGCCGGCGCCTGCGTCACCCTCTGGTCGGCGGCCTGATCCTGTTTGCCCGTAACTGGCGTGACCGAGCCCAACTGGGGCAACTATGCGCGGATATCAAGTCGGTGCGAAACGACCTGATCATCTGCGTCGATCACGAGGGCGGCCGGGTTCAGCGATTCCGCACAGACGGGTTCACCCACCTGCCTGAGATGCGTGTCTTTGGCGAACTGTGGATGAATGACGCCCTGCGGGCCACCAATTGCGCCACCGCGGCGGGCTATGTACTGGGCGCCGAATTGCGCGCCTGCGGTGTGGACTTCAGCTTCACCCCGGTGCTGGATCTGGACTGGGGCGCGAGCGGCGTCATCGGCGACCGTGCCTTCCATCGTGACCCGAGGGTTGTGTCCCTGCTCGCCAAGAGCCTGATGCACGGCTTGCTGCACGCGGGCATGGCCAATTGCGGCAAGCATTTCCCGGGCCACGGCTTCGTCAAGGCCGATTCGCACCACGAGATCCCGATTGACCCGCGCAGTCTGAAGGCGATTCTCGCCGATGACGCCGCGCCCTATGAATGGCTCAACACCTCGCTGACTGCCGTTATGCCTGCCCACGTGATCTATCCCCGCGTAGACACCCGGCCGGCCGGATTTTCCAGTCGCTGGCTGGGCGAGATCCTGCGCGAGCGCCTCGGATTTCGCGGTGCCGTCTTCAGCGACGATCTCAGCATGGCAGGCGCGCGGCTGATCGACGGGCGCGAAGTCGGCTACGCCGAAGCGGCGGTCGCGGCGCTCACCGCGGGCTGCGACATGGTCCTGCTGTGCAACCAGTCGATCAACAGTGAGGGTGGCGCGGCCATCGATGGGCTGATCGACGGCCTGACCGAGGCCGTGCTCAAGGACCGCTGGCAGCCCAGTCCAGCCGGCGAGCAGCGACGCCTTGCGCTGTTGCCGGCCACGCCGGCGCCGTCATGGAGTGCCCTGATGAGCGAGCCGCGCTATATGCAGGCACTCGACCTGGTCCCCTGAGTTCCTGCTGGCCTGCCAGGGGCCGGGATCGCTCAGGATTCCTTGCGCAGCGCAGGGAACAGGATCACGTCGCGAATGCTGGGGCTGTCGGTCAGCAGCATCATCAACCGGTCGATCCCGATTCCGCAACCGCCCGTGGGCGGCATTCCGTATTCGAGCGCCCGCACGAAATCGTGGTCGTAGAACATGGCCTCGTCGTCGCCCGCATCCTTCGCGTCGACCTGCGCCGTGAAGCGTGCGGCCTGGTCTTCTGCGTCGTTGAGTTCGGAAAAGCCGTTTCCGAATTCGCGCCCGGTGATGTACAGCTCGAAGCGCTCGGTGACCTCGGGCCGCTCGTCATTGGCGCGGGCCAGCGGCGAGATCTCGGTGGGGTGCTCCATGATGAAGGTTGGCTGCCACAGCTTTTCTTCCACTTTCTCCTCGAAATACAGCACCTGAAGGCTGGCCAGTGAGCGGCCCGAAAGCTTGTTGTTTTCCTCGTTCAGTCCCAGCTTTCGCAGCGCATTGATCAGCCAGTCGCGGCTGTCCACGGCGGCGACGGCACTTGCCTCCAGGGTCGTGCCGGCCTCGGTGTGCTTGAGGATCGCCTCGCGGATCGTCAGCCGCTCGAACGGGGGGCCCAGGTCGACGGCCTTGCCGCTGTAGCTCAGCTGCTGGGTGCCCCGGGCCTTCTGCGCGGCGTCGCGAATCAGGGCCTCGGTGAAATCCATCAGGTCGCGGTAGTTCCAGTACGCCGCGTAGAACTCCATCATCGTGAATTCGGGGTTGTGCCGCACCGAGATACCTTCGTTGCGGTAACTGCGGTTGATTTCAAACACGCGCTCGAAGCCGCCGACGATCAGGCGCTTGAGGTACAGCTCCGGCGCGATGCGCAGGTACATCTCCTGGTCCAGCGCGTTATGGTGGGTCACGAACGGCCGCGCGTTGGCGCCGCCGGGAATCGGGTGGAGCATGGGCGTTTCCACCTCGAGGAACTGGTGATCCACCATGAATTCCCGGATCCCGCTGATCGCCTTGCTGCGGGCGATGAAGCGTTTGCGCGCCAGCTCGTCGGTCATCAGGTCGACGTAGCGCTGGCGGTATTTGACTTCCTGGTCGGCCATGCCGTGGAACTTGTCGGGCATTGGCCGCAGGCTCTTGGTGAGCAGCCGGATGCTGCTGGCGTGCAGTGACAGCTCGCCGGTACGGGTCTTGAACACCTTGCCCTCGGCGGCCACGATGTCGCCCAGATCCCAGTGCTTGAACGCGGCATAGACCTCCTCGCCCACGCCATCGCGGGTCACGTAGATCTGGATGCGGCCGCTCTGGTCCTGTACGGTGGCGAAGCTGGCCTTTCCCATGACCCGCTTGAGCATCATGCGCCCGGCGATCCGGGCAGTCGTTCCGGCCGCGTCCAGCTGCTCGGCCGTGGCTTCGCCGTGGCGGTCATGCAATTGGGCGGCGTGGTCGGTCGGCTTGAAATCATTCGGGAAGGCAACGCCCTTGCCCTGCTTCTGGGCCTCGCGCAGGGCCTTGAGCTTTTCGCGCCGCTCGGCGATCAGCTGGTTTTCGTCGATCGCAGGGGCGGCGGGGGTGTTGTGGTCGGACATGGGGCAAGGCTGGGTTGATCGGGTGACAGGGCCAAACCTGCCATTTTAGGTTTTGCGCGGACCGATGCGCCGGCCGCTCGATAATCCACGCCATGTTCCTGAAAGCTGGCGCCCTGTCCCTGGCCTTGCTGCTGGCCAGCCGGTTGCTGGGGCTGGTGCGCGAAGCGGCGCAGGCGGCGGCATTCGGCAGTTCAGGCATGGCGGACGTCGCGGTGCTGATGATCAGTCTGCCGGACTGGCTGGCCGGCGTCATGGCCAGCGGCGCACTGGCCTATGTGCTGTTGCCGGCCTGGGCGGCGCAGGGGCCGCTGCAGCGCGCCCAAAGTCAACGGCGAGTTGCCGCCTGGCTGATCGGGCTCGGCGCGGTTCTTGCCGTCGCGCTGACGCTGCTGCGCTGGCCAGCGCTCGCCTGGCTCGCGCCCGGAATGCCGCCCGGGCTTTACGCGTCGGCCACGTACGGGCTGGTGTGGTCCGCCCTGGCGGTTCCGACCGCGCTGCTTGCGGCGCTGTGGACGACCAGGTTGCAGTACGAAAACAACTTCACGGGCATGTACGCGGCCAATCTGGTCGTCAACCTGGCGCTTGTGGCTGCCATTCTGGCTGC
Source organism: Burkholderiales bacterium (assembly GCA_025361305.1). Lineage (GTDB taxonomy): Bacteria > Pseudomonadota > Gammaproteobacteria > Burkholderiales > Burkholderiaceae_C > Ramlibacter. Next base: position 16,025 of record JANYAN010000480.1, on the reverse strand, counting down.
CGGGCGGGTTGCGCCTTTGTCCGCGCCGGTCGTCCTGGGACTGGGCTTGCTGGCTGCCATGCTTGCGCGCCTGGCATGGCTGCGCTGGCGGATGCGACCACCCGGTGAACCCATTGCCGCCACCGCGACCACGGCGGCGTCCGCGCCACTGCCGCCCCTGGCCATCTGGGTCTGGGCCAGCCTGTCAGCCGGCTTGCCCTTGGCACTACCCTTCGTGGCGCGTTCGATCGCGTCGCAGCAGGGCGAAGGGGCGCTGGCCGTGTTCAACTACGCTTGGAAGCTGGTCGAACTCCCTCTTATCCTGGCAGTCCAACTGGTCGCAACGCTTGCGTTTCCGCGAATCGCCCGGGTACTGGCATCGGGCGACGGCGGTGGCGCCGCTGCGGCAGTCAGGGCTGCCTTCGCGCTCTCTTGGACTCTGGCCTGCGCGGCAGCCGCGGCGCTGCTGGTCGGCGCGCCCGCATTGAGCCAGCTGCTGTTTGGATGGGGGCGGATGGACGCGCCGGCCCTGGGCCGCATAGCCGCGTGGGGCGCTGTGGGAGCCTGGGGCTTGCCGGCGCAAGCGCTGATTGCAGTGTCGCTCACCGTGCTGGCCGCACGCAGCCGCATGCGGCGCGCAGTGCTTGGGTACGCAGTGGCGCTGGCGGCCTTGCTCGCGGCTGGGTCGACGGGTCTGAGCGACGGCGGCCAGCTGATGCTGCTGCTCAACAGCCTGCTGGCGGCAGTTGCGGTGATCTGCGCCATGGCCATGGGCAACGAGTGGCGTGCCTGGATGCCCTGGCGCGCGCTGGTCACGCCGGCTCTGCTGCTGCTGTGCGCCGCAATCGTGGGACGCGCCGACGTGGTGGCAGGCGCGAACCTGCCGCTGGGACTGGCCGCGGCCGCGCTGTCAGCCGCAATTGTTACGGCTGGGGCGTGGGTCGCCAGCGGCGACGTGCGCGTAGCGCTGCAGCGATAATTCGCGTCCCGCCATGCTTGAATTGATCCAGATCACCAATGACCCGGGGTTCGCGCGCCGCTGCGATGCAATCGGTGGGTTCCGCCTGTTTGTCGATCTCGAACGCCTGGGCAAGGCACAGCGGCAGGCCGGACGAAATACCCTCATCAGCGCTCATGAAGTGGCCGACGTGGGCCGGATCAAGTCTGTGCTGCGCCAGACGCGGCTTATGGTGCGAGTCAACCCGTTGCATCCTGGAAGCGGCACCGAGGTGGAGGCGGTACTGGCGGCAGGCGCCGACCTGGTCATGCTGCCGATGTTCACCACGGCCGCGCAGTTGCTTGAGTTTTCGCAGTTGGTGGCTGGCCGCGCGCCCATCGTGCCGCTGCTCGAGACGGCGCAGGCATTGGCCTGCCTGCACGAGTGGATAGCCACGCCGGGTCTGCATGAGGTTTATGTCGGCCTGAACGATCTGCACTTGTCGCTTGGCCTGCGCTTCATGTTCGAGCCGCTTGCGCTGGGTCTAGTCGAACAGGTCGCGCGTGCCGCCAGGGCGCAGGGACTGCGCTTCGGCTTCGGCGGGATTGCCCGGCTGGACGAGGGGCTGCTTCCCGGCTGCGACGTGCTGGCCGAGCACCTTCGGCTGGGATCGGGATCCGTGATCCTGTCCCGCACTTTTCACCGCGACGAAGGGCGGGATCGCCTCGAACAGGAAGTGAAGAAGCTGCGAGCCGCCGAAGCAGAACTGGCGCTGCGCACGCCCATGCAGATCGAAGCTGACGCCCGGCGCATCCGCACTGCAATCGACGCGATCGCCGCCACCCTGGGTCGGCCGGCATGAAGCGAAGCCTCGACCTGGCGTTCTGCCTGCTGGCCCTGCTGCTGTGCAGTCCGCTGTTGCTGCTGGCGGCCTGCGCCGTATGGGTCGAAAGCGGCTCGCCTGTGTTGTTCCGGCAGCTTCGGGTGGGCCTGCATGACGGCGAGTTCGCCATGTACAAGTTTCGCACCATGATCAGGGACGCCGCGCAGATCGGCCCGTACCACACGGCCACCGACGACCCCAGGATCACCCGGGTCGGGCGTTTCCTGCGGCGCACGAGCATCGACGAACTGCCCCAGCTGTTCAACGTCGTCAAGGGCGACATGAGCCTGGTCGGCCCGCGCCCGGATGTGCCGCAGCAGCGATCCCTCTACACCGAACAGGACTGGGCGTTGCGCTGCACGGTGCGGCCCGGAATTACTGGCCTGGCGCAGGCGCTGCTTCGCTCGCACGCGACGCCCCAGCAGCGGCTGGCGCTGGACTTGCGTTATGTACACGAGCACAGCCTGTGGATGGACCTGTGCATCATTGGCAGGACCCTCGGGCGCCTGTCGGGCAAGGCGGGCAACTGAATGTGCGGCATCTTCGGCTATTGGGATCGCAAGCGCCGCGCGCTGGACGATGCCGCGCTCGGCGGCATGGCAAGCGCGCTGGTCCACCGCGGGCCTGACGACGAAGGGATCTGGAGCCAGCCATTACGCGGCGTGGCGATCGGCAACCGGCGGCTGTCGATCATCGATCTGGGAGGCGGTCACCAGCCGTTCGTATCGGACGACGGGCAGGTCGCCGTCGTGCAGAACGGTGAAATTTTCAACTACCTGGAACTTGCGGCGGACTTGCGGCGTGCCGGCGTCGACCTGCGCACGGCATCAGACACCGAGGTCATCCTGCGCCTTTACGAGCGTGAGGGTATAGCCTGCCTGAGCAAGCTCAACGGGATGTTCGCCATCGCGATCGACGACCGGCGCGAGGATGCGCTCTATCTGGCGCGAGACCGCGTTGGCGTCAAGCCGCTATATGTCGCGGACGACGGCACCCGCGCCGTATTCGCCTCGGAAATCAAGGCGTTGCTCCCGGTCCTGCGGGCCGGTGGCTCGCGGCCGGCGGTCGACCTCGAGGCCATTCATCATTACCTGACATTCAACTACATTCCGGCGCCTTGGACGGTGTGGCAAGGTGTTCGTCACGTCATGCCTGGCACGTGGATGAAGCTGTCGCGCAGCGGGGTGCAGACGCAGCGCTGGTGGGATCTGTCGCAGCAGCGGGAGCAGGACCACGACTTCGAAGATTGGGCTCGGGAGTTCATGGCGATCCTGGACGACGCAACGCGCATCCGCTTGCGTGCCGACGTGCCGTGGGGGGCGTTCCTGTCGGGCGGCGTGGATTCCAGCACGATCGTGGGCTTGATGGCGCGCCACGTCGAGCGGCCCGTCAAGACCTTCTGCGTCGGCTTCGACGATCCGCGTTTTGACGAATCCACCTTCGCGCTCGAGGCGGCGCGCCGTTTTGGCTGCGAGCACACCAGCGAGATTGCCGAACTGGACATGCTGGATCAGTGGCCGCGGGTCATCCGCCACCTCGACCAGCCTCACGGAGACGCTTCATTCATGCCGACGCTGCGGGTGAGCGAACTGGCGGCGCGCCACGTCAAGGTGGTGTTGACGGGCGACGGTGGCGACGAGCTGTTCGCCGGCTACGAGAAGTACGAGCAATACTTTGCCCGGCCGGATGTGGCCGGTATGGCCGCCGTCGATTTCCAGCGCAGCTACTTCGAATCGATTTCGCTGTTCGATGAGGCAGCCAAGCGTGCCCTCTACCGGCCAGCGCTGGCGGCGCAGCTTTCGGGCATCGACACCTTCGAGGTCGCCGCGCGCCCGTGGCTGGATGAGGCAGCGCACTTCGATCGTATCAACCAGGCGCTCTACCTGGACACGCAGTTGCTCCTTTCGGGTAACAACCTGGTCAAGCCAGACCGGATGGGCATGGCCGTCTCGATCGAGGCGCGCACCCCGTTCCTGGACTGGCGGATGATTGAATTCGCGTTCCGTTCGCGCGGCGTGACCAAGCTGCAGGGTCGCGACAAGAAGCATTGGTTCAAGAAGGCGGTCGTGCCCCTGATTGGTGACGAACTGGCGTACCGGAAGAAGCAGATGTTCACGGTGCCCGTGGGCGAGTGGTTCCGGCAGCGAAAGTACGAGTGGTTGCGCCAGACGCTGGAGGGCAGCGAGCTTTTGCGACAGTTGTTCGAGCCTGAAAGGATCGATGGCCTGTTGCGGCGGCATCGCGATGGCAGCGCCAATCACACGCGTGAATTGCGGGCTCTGGCGGCGCTGGCGCTCTGGGAGAACAGCGTTGACCAGTGATCCGCCAGTATGGCTCTTTGTCGCCTATGGCGGCGGGCACATCCGAATGGTGCTGCCCGTGGCGAGTCAGGCACGTAAGCTCGGATTGGCTCGGCCCGTGGTTCTCGCTCTGACAAGTGCAGCCGCGCCTGCACGCGAAGCCGGTTTCAGCCCGGTGGGCTTCGCAGATTTTCTGCGGCCAGGCGACGAGGCGGCGTTGGCCATCGGACGCACTTTGCTCACTTCGCTGCCGACGGCCCCACTGGATCTGCGCGAAAGCGAAGCCTACCTGGGCCTGTCCTATGTTGACCTGCAAGAGCGTTACGGCAAGACAGAGGCGGCCCGTCGCTACGCGGTGGCGGGCAGGCAGTGCTTCGAACCGGTGGGTATCCTTGAGCGCATCATCAACGACGTCGCCCCCGCTGTCGTGATTGCCACCAATTCGCCGCGCGCCGAACGGGCCGCCATTCTGGCGGCCGGACGCCTTGGAGTTCCGTCGACATGCCTGGTCGACCTTTTTGCAATTGACGAAGTGGCCTGGATTGGTCAGCCAGACTATGGCAGCCGTGTCTGTGTTCTCGATGAGACTGTACGCACCCATCTGGTCGCTGCCGGGCGCCGGCCTGCCGAAGTCATCGTCACAGGCAATCCGGCTTTCGACTCTGTGCGCTCGCCCAATGCCGTACTGCGCGGACGGCAACTTCGGCACGAGCAGGGCTGGGAAAATGCCAGGGTCGTAATCTGGGCTTCCCAGCCAGAGCCTGCGTCTCATCCGTCGGTTCCCGGCAAGGTCGGAAATCCGGGCTTGCCGGGCGAAATAGAGCGCGAATTGGTCAAGTGGACGGCGGCTGCATCGGACCGGCGGTTGGTGATACGCCGCCATCCGAGTGAGCAGGCACCCCTGGTGCAGGTGGCGCTACCAGGGGTGCTCCAGGATGGGGGACAATTCGAACTTCATCCGCTGCTCCACGCCGCCGATGCCGTTGTCACCATGAGCTCTACTGTCGGGGTCGAGGCCTTCCTTGCCGGGCTTCCGGTCGTGCAGGTCCTCGGGTCACTGTTCGACGAGTCTGTGCCGCTCACAAGACACGCCATGGCCACCGCCTGCACCGATACGTCGCTTCTGGGATCCGTCCTCAATGGTTGTCTGACGGCGCCGACGTCGACTGGGCGACCCGGCCCTGAGGGCGCAACACAAGACACGGCTACTCAGGCAGTGCTGGAAGTCATAAGGGAATTATGAGAATGGAACTTTTCCTCAACCTTGAACGCCGCAGTGTGGCGCAGATGTACAGCCTGCCCAGCGAAGTCCGGTTTTGCAGGCGCTGCACGGTTTCCAACCAGCGCCCGCGAATCGTGTTCGACGAGAACGGGATCTGCGCCGCATGCCACTATGCTGTCTACAAGAGGGAAAAGGTCGACTGGGATCGGCGCGACGCCGAACTGCGGGAGCTTTGCGACCGGCATCGCAAGAGCGACGGGCGTTACGATGTCATCGTGCCGTGCAGTGGCGGCAAGGACGGCAGCTTCGTTGCGCACCAGCTGAAATACCGCTATGGCATGAATCCTCTGTGCGTGACATGGGCGCCGCTTATGCCAACGGAGATCGGCCGGCACAACCTGGACGCGTTCCTGCAGGCAGGCTTCAACCACGTCCTGGGTACGCCAAATCCGCTCGTAACGCGCAAACTCACGCAGCTGTCGTTCGCCCATCTGGGCGATCCGTTTCAACCCTTCATTTACGGGCAGACCAACTTCCCGTTGCAGATGGCCGTCAAGCACGATGTACAGCTTGTCATGTACGGCGAGAACGGTGAAGTCGAGTATGGCGGTGATATGAAAAACGCGTTCAAGCCCACGCGCGACATTGCCGACCATGACAAGCACTACTTCTCCGGGCTGCCGCCGGAATTCTGGGCCGAGCACGGCGTGTCGCTGGCGGATCTCTATCCGTTCATGGCACCGCCGTTCGCCAAGGTCATGGAGAACAAGACGGAAATTCATTTCTTCGGCTACTACAAGTTCTGGGATCCGCAAGAGAACTTCTATTACTGCGTGGATCACACTGGCTTCTCGCCGAACACCGAGCGCTCGGAGGGAACTTATTCCAAGTACGCCAGCCTGGACGACCGAGTTGACGGCTTCCATTACTACCTGGCTCTCATCAAGTTTGGCATCGGACGCACGACGTCCGATACCGCGCACGAGATTCGCGACAACAAGATTACCCGCGAAGAGGGCCTGGCGCTGGTGCGCCGCTACGACGGAGAATTTCCGCAGCGCTATTTCCGCGAGTTCCTCGACTTTTGCCAGATCAACGAGGAAGAGTTCCACTCGGTGATCGACAGCTGGCGCGCCGAGCATATCTGGCAGCGTGATGGCGCGCAATGGAAGCTGCGCCACCCCGCCTGGGAAAGCTGATCCACAACAGATGGCGCAGAACGTTCGCATCATTGCCCGGCTGGACATCAAGGGCCCCAACCTGATCAAGGGAATCCATCTTGAGGGGCTTCGCGTGGTGGGCGATCCCCACGAGTTCGCGCTTCGCTACTACGCGCAGGGCGCCGACGAACTGCTGTTCATCGACATCGTTGCCAGTTTGTACCAGCGCAACAACCTGTCCGAAATCATCAAACGCACGGCCAACCAGATCTACGTACCGATCACGGTCGGCGGCGGCATCCGCTCGCTCGATGACGTGAGCCGGATGATGCATTCGGGCGCCGACAAGGTGGCTATCAATACCGCCGCCATCGCACGGCCGCAACTTGTTGCCGAAGTGGCGCGCCGATTTGGCTCTCAGTGCATGGTGCTCGGGGTCGAAGCCAAGCGAGTGGCCCCGGGTCGGTGGGAAGCCTATACCGACAACGGCCGCGAGCGCACAGGCAAGGACGTCGTGACATGGGTGCGCGAAGCAGTTGAACTGGGCGCTGGCGAAATCCTGCTGACTTCGGTGGACCAGGAAGGTACGCGCAAGGGGTTCGACTTGCCTCTGGTGCAGCAGGTCTGCGATGCCGTGAACGTGCCGGTCACTGCCAGCGGTGGCTTCGGCCGGCTAGAGGACCTAGCAGCGATTGCGCCAACCGGTGTGTCAGGCATAGCGATTGCGGATGCGTTGCACTGGAATCGCCTGGGCCTGCGTGACATCAAGGTGGCCGCGGCTGCGGCGGGCCTGGACGTACGGCCGGTCGGGAGCCCGGGATGAGCCTGCCAGTCACCGTTCTGGACTACGGCATTGGAAATCTCCTGAATGTGGTTCGCGCGTTCGAGCATTGCGGCGCGGCAGTGACCGTGCTGCGCGAGGCTCCCACGACGGTCCCATCAATCGACCGGCTGGTGCTGCCGGGCGTCGGCGCCTTTGGTGACGGCATGGCCGAACTTCGGCGTCGCGGATTCGACGAACTGGTGGGGCGTTTCGCCGCGACCGGGCGCCCCTTTTTGGGTATCTGTGTGGGATTGCAGATGATGTTCGACGCCAGCGACGAGATGGGCGACCACGCGGGCCTTGGCCTGCTGCGGGGTCCTGTGAAGGCGGTGCCTCCGACCGGCGTCGACCGCTGCCCACACCGCATCCCGCACATCGGCTGGCGTGCACTCGAGCCCGCAGCCAAATGGGAGTCGACGGTGCTGGCCGACATGGAGCCGCGCGAGCGGGTGTACTTCGTCCATTCGTTCGCTGCGCAGCCGCTGGACCCGGGTGTGCGGCTGGCCGATGTCGATTACGATGGCGTTCGCATTTGCGCAGCCGTCCACCAGGACAACCTCTACGGCTGCCAGTTTCACCCGGAACGCAGTGCAGAGGGTGGCCTGAACGTTCTCAAGCGGTTCCTCGCCCTATGAGCTCAGCCAACATGAACGGCCTGACCATCGCGACGATCTGCGCGCGTGGTGGCAGCAAGGGATTGCCCGGCAAGAACATCCGTCTATTCGCCGGGCGGCCGCTGATCGTCCATACCATCGAGCAAGCACTGGCCTGCCCTGAAATCGACGCGGTTTATGTTTCGACAGACGACGAGGCGATCGCCGCGGTGGCCCGCCGCGCAGGTGCGCTCGTTCCGTACCTGCGCCCGCCCCACCTCGCGACCGACAGCGCCGCCAAATTGCCCGTGATCGAGCACCTGGTCGCTCATCTGGAGCGCGCTGGCGCAACCATTGCCCGCGTGGTCGACCTCCAGCCCACTTCGCCGCTGCGCAGCAGCCAGGACGTTGCCGCAGCCTTGCGCGAACGCCCTGACGTCGATTTGGTCGTCAGTGTCAAGCCGGCCGCCGACAACCCCTATTTCAATCTGGTCGAACCCGGCGCGAGCGGCCTGGTGACGCTGAGCAAGGGCCATGGCAACAGCCGGCGGCAGGATTCGCCCCCGGTTTTGGCCCTGAATGGGTCCATCTACGTCTGGCGGCGCAGTGCGCTCGCCCGGGCGGCAGTGCACGGTCTGTGGAGTGTTGCAGTGGCACCATTCATCATGCCGCGCAGCAGGTCGGTCGACATCGACACGCTGGAAGACTTCGAATATGCGCAGTGGCTGGCTGAGCGACAGCACGCGGCTTTGCCACTGCTGGTCCACCCGGTTTTCGTGATCGCCGAAGCCGGTGTCAACCACAACGGACAGATGGATCTGGCCTTGAGGCTTTGCGACGCCGCCCATACGGCCGGCGCCGACGCCGTGAAGTTTCAGACTTTTCGTGCCGAAGACCTGGTTCTGCCGGGCGCGCCGACAGCGCAATATCAGGCGCGTGAAACCGGCCAGAGCGACCAGTTCGCCATGCTGCGGCAGCTCGAGCTGACGACGGCGCAGCACCAGGCGATCAAGGCCCACTGCCACTCGATCGGCATTGAATTCTTCTCGACGCCGTTTTCGGGCGACGCGGTTGACCTGCTCGTGGCGCTGGGCGTGTGCCGCATCAAACTCTCGTCGGGCGAGCTGACTCATCGCGACCTGCTCGAAAAAGCCGCGGCGACTGGCTTGCCGCTGCTCATTTCCACGGGAATGGCGACGCTGGACGAAATCCGCGAGGCGCTGGCGTGGCTGCAGGCAGTTCGCGGCTCGCTGCAAGACGTCACGGTGCTCCACTGCACGTCGGCCTATCCGGCACCCGACACCTCGCTGAACCTGAGGGCGATGGCAGCAATGGGGCGCGAATTCGGTGTCGCCATTGGCTATTCGGACCACAGCATGGGTATCGAGGCATCGCTGGCGGCCGTGACATTGGGCGCGACGGTCATTGAAAAACATCTCACGCTTGACCGTACCCTGCCGGGTCCGGACCACAGCGCGTCGCTCGAACCCGACGCGTTCGCACAGATGGTCAGCGGCATCCGACGCGTCAGTGCCATGCTGGGCGATGGCGTCAAGCAACCGACCGCCGAAGAGCGCGATACAGCGCTCGTAGCCAGGCGCAGTGTCGTTGCGCTTGTTGACATCCCGGCCGGGACCCAAATTGGCGCGAACATGCTCGCCTGCAGACGACCCGCTACCGGTATTGCGCCGCGGGACATTGCTCGTGTCGTTGGGCAGACGGCGCGCGTCGCCATTGCCGCTGGCAGTGTCGTGCACTGGGACCAGCTCGAGCCAGGGGTAGGCAATGGCTGAAATGCTCACGCCACGCCGGGTGATCTACCTGACCGGCACGCGGGCCGATTTCGGCTTGATGACCTCCACGCTCAATCAGATTGCCGCCACGCCCGGCCTGACCCTGCGGCTGGCCGTGACGGGCATGCACCTGAGTGCCGAACACGGACATACGGTCGACGAGATACGCGCCAGTGGCCTGGCTGTGTGCGCCGAGATTGTGCTGGACATGAGCACGCGCACAGGTGCGACCATGTCGCTGGCCATTGCCAATGTATTGAGCGGTCTCACTCAGGTGCTCATGCAGGAGCGGCCCGACATTCTGCTACTGCTGGGAGATCGCGGCGAAATGCTGGCAGGGGCAATTGCAGCGCTGCACCTTGGCATCGCCTGTGTACATATTCATGGCGGCGAACGCTCAGGCACCGTCGATGAGCCTGTCCGCCACGCGATCAGCAAGCTCAGCAGCTACCACTTCGTGGCGACGGCCGGCTCGCGAGACCGGCTTGTGCGCATGGGCGAGGACGAACAACGTGTTTTTGTTACCGGTGCCCCCGGGCTCGATGGTCTGGTCGAGTTGGGGGCTGCCTCGCGCGACGAGTGCCTGCGCGAACTTGGGCTGGCTGCGGGGTCACGATTCATCCTCGTCGTCTTCCATCCGGTAGTGCAGCAGGCTGGCCAGGCCCGGGCGCAGACGCATTCGCTGGCGGCTGCGCTGCTGCGCATCGGCCTGCCGGTGGTGTGGCTGCAACCCAATGCCGACGCCGGTTCGCCAGAAATCCTGCAAGCCCTGGATGATGCCCCGATGCCACCAGGTTCGGTTCGGGCGAGGCATCTTGCGCGGCCGCTGTTTGCCGCTGCACTCAGGCATTGCGAGGTGCTGGCGGGCAATTCCTCCGCCGGAATCATCGAGGCCGCCAGCTTCGGGACGCCCGTGCTGAACATCGGGGACCGCCAGCGACTGCGTGAAAGAACGGCCAACGTCGCCGACGTGGAGCCGCAGGCGGACCTCATCGAGGCCGGGCTGCGCGCAGCGCTGGGCGACGGTCGGTGGCCATGTGACAATCCCTGGGGCGACGCAAGGGCGGGCGAACGCATTGCCGCGCTGCTGGCAACCCTGCCACTGGGGCCGCCAGTGCTAGAAAAGGTGAATAGTTATTGAGCGCCATGTCGACGGACCCCGAATCGACCCTCCTGATTTTTGGCGCCGGCGGGCACGGCCGCGTCGTGGCGGACGCCGCCCAGTGCGCCGCCCTGTGGTCTTGCGTAGTGGCTTCGGACCGCGATCCCCTGCGCAGCCACGGCGAGCTGCTCCCCGGCGTCGATCTGCTGGCTGCCGCCGACGCATTGGCGCGCGGTTTCGCCGTGCACGTGGCTATCGGCCGGGCGGCAGATCGCAAAGCGGAGGTCGCGGCCCTTTCAAACGGCACACTGACGTCGGTGGTTCACCCGCACGCGACGGTCTCGCGCCACGCCCGCGTGGACTCCGGCTGCTTCATCGCTGCGCAGGCCATTGTCGCGCCCGGGGTGCAGTTGGGTTTGTCCGTTATCGTCAATCATGGCGCCGTCGTCGATCACGATGTGCGAGTGGGTGATTTTTCGCATGTCGCCCCGAACGCCACACTCGGGGGCGGCGTTCGAGTGGGGCAGGGGGTGCTCATCGGCAGCGGGTCCACAGTGCTTCCCGGCCTGGCCATTGCCGACGGCGTGACCGTGGGTGCCGGTGCCGTCGTGTGCGACAACCTGCCGCAGGCCGGCGTCTATGCCGGCGTTCCGGCCCGGAGGCTGCGGTGAACGCGAAGGACTTTTCGGCCCTGTGCGTGCCGGTCAACTGTACCGTGGCTGAGGCCCTGGCTACCCTCAATCAGAACGGCCGCGGTGTTCTGCTGGTATTGCATCCGGATGGCAGGCTGCGGCGAACGCTGACCGATGGCGATCTGCGCCGCGCTGCCCTCGGACATGTTGCCGGGGCAACGGCCATCGGGCAACTTCCAGAGAACCCACCTGTCACGCTGGGCGAGAACGCGACGCTGGCCAACGCCCTGGCGCTGCTGGACCAGTACCAGATCGATCACCTGCCGGTCGTCGATGTGGCGGGGCGCGCCGTCGATCTGGTGCTGCGACGCGAACTGTCGCAACGTATCTGGCTGTCCTCGCCGCACCTTGGCGAAGAAGAAACGGCGTTTGTCGAGGACGCCTTCAAAACCAACTGGATCGCGCCGCTGGGGCCTCATGTCGATGGCTTCGAACGCGAACTGGCTGCCCGTGTGGGTGTCGGCCATGCCGCCGCGGTCAGTTCGGGAACAGCGGCGATCCATCTGGGGCTGCTGCTGCTGGGAGTGGAGGCGGGCGATGCCGTTTTCTGCTCATCGCTCACCTTTGTGGGCAGCTGCAATCCAATCCTGTACTGTGGGGCGCGGCCGGTCTTCATCGACGCTGAGCCGGCCAGCTGGAACATGTCACCGGTCGCGCTCGAACGGGCGCTTGAGCACGCCCGGCGCGAGAACCGCCTGCCGCGCTGCGTCATCATCGTCAACCTGTACGGCCAGAGTGCTGACATGGATGCTCTGCTTCCGCTGTGCGAGCGCTATGGCGTGCCGGTGCTGGAAGACGCCGCCGAATCGCTGGGGGCGGCCTATCAGGGCCGCGCCAGCGGCAGCTTTGGCCGAATAGGCGTGTTTTCGTTCAACGGCAACAAGATCATTACCACCTCGGGTGGGGGCATGCTGGTGGCCGATGACGAAGCCCTGGTGATTCGGGCGCGCAAGCTGTCGACTCAGGCGCGCGAGCCGGCGGCGCACTACGAGCATGTGGAGACCGGATTCAACTACCGGATGAGCAACGTCCTGGCCGGCATCGGGCGCGGTCAGCTGCGTGTTTTGGAGCAGCGAGTCGAGCAGCGGCGCCGGGTCTTCGGCATTTATCGAGATGCCCTGGCGGATTTTGGCCAGGTGCAATGGATGCCCGAGCCCGAGGGCTCGCGCTCGACCCGGTGGCTGACTTGTTTCACCCTTGAGGGGGCGCGTGCGGCGCAGCGGCGTGACCGGGTGCTGCGTTCGCTCGAGCGCCATTCCATCGAGGCGCGCCCCGTGTGGAAGCCGATGCACCAGCAGCCTTTGTTCAGGGGCGCCCCCTATTTCGCGCATGCCGACGGAAACGACGTGTCGGCCCGTCTTTTCGAAGCCGGAATCTGCCTGCCCTCGGGCTCGAACCTCACCGACGCCCAGCTCGAGCGGGTGGTGGACCATTTGCGGCGTGCCCTGTTGCTGGCGGAGGACGGGCGTGCGGCTGCCTAGGAGCGCGCTGGTTCTGCTGGCGCTTGATCTGGCGCTGGTGCTGCTGGCCTGGTGGATCGCGTTCTGGCTTCGCTTCAACCTCGACATTCCCGAGGAGTTCGTCCAGCTGGCGGTGATCGCCAGCCCCTGGTGCCTGTTCGCCTATACCCTTGGCCTGACCCTGGCGCGGGTCTATCGTCCGGTCTGGAGCTACATCGGCCTGCCAGAACTGAGGCAACTGGTTGCCGGCATCATGCTCGGTGCGCTTCTGACCACGGCCATTGTCCTCATGCTGCGGGTGCCCGCCTTTCCACGTTCGGTACTGCTCCTGCAGCCGCTGATTGCCCTGGTGCTGCTGGGCGCAGCCCGCGCTGCCTGGCGTACCGTGGCCGAACGCCGCGTGGGCGCCCACTTCGGGCGGCCGCTCCTGATCGTCGGCTCATTGCCAGACGCCTCCGACGCATTGCGCGCCTTGAAGGGATCGCAGCAGTGGCAGCCGGTCGGCATCGCATCGCCAATACCGGCCGAAGTCGGGCGTTCGATCCAGAACGTACGGGTCCTTGGGCACGCGGCCGACCTGGCCCGCATCTGCGAGGCGCATGGGGCCGAAGTGGCCCTGCTGGCCGGCGCGCCCGGCTCGCCGGAGCGCCGCGAGGCGCTAATGAACGCCTCGGGCTCGCCCGTGACGTTGCTGACCATGCCGCGTCCCGACGAATGGTTGCGTACGGAGGCCACCGGCCCTCGTCGCGTCGAACTGGAAGACCTGCTGGGGCGAACGCCCGTTCAACTGGACGTCGCCGGCCTGGCCGAATTGTTCTCGGGCCAGACGGTGCTGGTGACCGGCGCCGGTGGCTCCATCGGCTCCGAGCTGTGTCGCCAGATTGCGCGCTTTGGGGCCGCTCGGCTGGTCTGCGCCGACGTATCCGAATTCGCGATCTACCAGCTTGAGCAGGAACTGCGCGCAGCCCACCCGCAAATGGAGGGACTCTATTACACGGCCAACGTACGCGAACCCGAACGGCTGCAGGCCATCGCCCGCGCCCACCGGCCGGCTGTCGTGTTTCACGCGGCAGCGTACAAGCATGTGCCCCTGATGGAGGAACTCAATGCCATCGAGGCCCTGCGCACCAACGTCCTGGGTACGTTGCACGCCGCCAGGGTGGCCGGTGAATGCGGCGCCCGTCGCTTCGTGATGATCTCGACCGACAAGGCGGTGAACCCGACCAATGTCATGGGCGCCAGCAAGCGCCTGGCCGAACTTGTTGTGCAGGCCGTGGCGGCCGGGTATCCGCAGACCCAATACGTGTCGGTGCGCTTTGGCAACGTGCTGGGATCCAGCGGATCGGTCGTCCCGCTGTTTACCGCGCAAATTGCGCGCGGCGGGCCGGTGACCGTGACGCACCCGGACATCGTGCGCTACTTCATGACGATCCCCGAAGCGGCGCAACTCGTTCTGCAGGCCGGACTGATGGGGCGGTCCGGCCAGATCTTCGTGCTCGACATGGGTGAGCCGGTAAAAATCGTCGAACTGGCCCGCATGCTGATTCGCCTGTCCGGAAAGACCGAGCAAGAGATTCCGATCAGCTACACGGGCTTGCGCCCTGGCGAAAAGCTGTACGAAGAGCTGCTGGCCGACAATGAGACCAGCGAGCCGACCCCGCACCCCAAGCTCAGGGTGGCCAAGACCACCGGTCCGCTACCCGATATCGAGGCCGTGGTGAGCTGGGTCGAACGGGCCGGCGCCGCACCGGCAGACACCGACCTGCGCCAATGGCTTCGCGGCCAGGTGACCGAGTACGCGGCGCGCTGATCAGCCCGCGATGCCGGTCCGGGCGAGCACATCGCTCACCAGTTCCAGCCTTACCAGCGGGTTGTCCAGCTCCATCAGTCGCTGCTTGAGCTGGACGGGCAGCGGAAGCAACTCGCACCAGCGGTTGGCAACCCAGCCGCAATCGTCCAGTTGCCAGGGGCCGCGCAGCGGCATCTGCTCGGGCGAGCCGGTCTTCTGCTGCAGTGACTGGATCAGGCGGCCCAGCGCCTGCGACGTGCCTTTCAGGTCGTCCGGAATGGGCACAGCGTTGTCGATGTCCAGGCGCTCTACGTCGGCGACCCAGAGGCCGTGCCGGAGTTGGTCGCGTGACGTGATTCGAAAGCGCTGCGCACCGCTGGCCCGCACCACCATCAGGCCAGGTTGTGGCGTGTTGAACTCGGTAATTGTGGCCAGTGTGCCCACATTGGCGAACGCTTCGCTCGCGCCAGGCTGGCGGACCTCGCTGCCCTGGGTCAGCGACACAACGCCGAACGGTGCGCTGGCCTTGCGGCAACGCCCTATCATGTCCAGGTAGCGGACCTCGAAGATGCGCAGCGGCAGAAGGCCGCCGGGAAAAAGCACCGTACCAAGGGGAAACAAGGGGAGCGACTGCAATGTCAGGGCAGAGGGCATCGATTTCGCCATTTCTGCCCGCTATCATCCCACGGGCGGAACAACCCCCTTCTATGCTCTACCAAATCATCTCCTTCCTGCTCGACGTGGCGATTGGCCTGCTCGGTGGGGCTTGCCTGTTGCGCCTCTACATGCAATACCAGCGAGTTCCGTTCGGCAATCCGGTCGGCCATTTCGTGTTTGCCCTTACGGACTGGCTGGTGCTCCCGCTGCGTCGGGTCCTTGTGCCAATCGGGCGTTGGGATACGGCGAGCTTGACGGGCGCTTTTCTGCTGGAACTGGCCCAGTTCGGGTTGTTGTGGGCGCTGAGCGGACGCGCCAGCGGTGTGGGCATCCTGCCGGTCCTGGCCCTGTTTGGTGTGGCGCGTCTGGTGCTTTCCGGCCTGATCGGGCTGGTGATCGTCTATGCCATCCTGTCCTGGGTCCAGGCCGACACTTCGTTGTCGGGCGTGATCGATCGCCTTTGCGCGCCGCTGCTGCGGCCGTTTCGCAAGCTGATCCCGCTGGTCGGCGGTATCGATCTTTCGCCGCTGGCGTTACTGGTGATCCTGCAGATCGCCGCCATTGTCCTGGGCTACCTGCAGGCCATGGTACTGGCCTGAGGCCTCAAGCCACCGCGTCGGCGGGCTGGCGCTGCA
>JANYAN010000471.1 GCA_025361305.1 Burkholderiales bacterium | reverse complement strand
ATCCCACAGGGCGCTTGCGCCGAAGGAACACCGTGGCCAACACCGGCAAGATCTTGATCGACCAGCGATGTATCGTGGCATGATCGACGAACACGCCGCGCTCGACCATCATCTCTTCGATGTGGCGCAGGCTCAGCGGGTAGGCCGCGTACCAGCGAACGCACACCAACATCACCTCCAACGGGTAGTGCATCCGCGTGAGTACCTTGCGCAACGCCTGGATCATCTGCTTCATCCCCGTCGTCCTTCTCCGCTCAGCCTACCAGCACCGGCTTATTGCGACAGAACCGCAAGTCGGTCTTGTAGACGCCGCCCCATTTCCACACGTTTGGAGCCTGCGCCGCGTCGTGCTGTAGATCCTCCGACGCTGCACTGACGGCAAAACAGGCGAGGCTTGCGACTATCACGGCTGCCAGCGGCGCGCAGCGCTGCACGGATGGGTTGCGCGTGTTCGCAATTGTCGAGAACGAGTGCGGACGGCGCATAAGCCTGGGCGTTTTGTTTATTGGACGGATGGCTTGCGTCGGTTCACCTCAATGCGAACCGAGTATTGTCGGCCCATTGCCGATCAACACGTCTCGGGGGTGCGCGCCGACATGCTGGAGTACATCGCCGAGCCGCACCGGAAGCCGACTGATGGCCAATCACCAGGAACACGACCATTCGCGGGGTCACGACCACGGCGCTCGGGCTCGTGGTGGCGGTCATCACCAACATGGCGACCCGAATGACCACGGGCGTGCCTTCATCATCGCCATCGCGCTGAACTCAGGGTTCGTCGCTGTGGAGTTTGCCTATGGGTTCATTGCCAACTCGACGGCACTGATGGCCGATGCCGGACACAACCTGTCCGACGTGCTGGGCTTGCTGCTGGCCTGGGCTGCAACCCGGTTGGCGCGCAGGTCGCCCAGTGAGCGCTTCACTTACGGGCTGCGCAGCACGTCCATCCTGGCGGCCCTGGCCAACGCCATGCTCCTCTTGCTTGCATGCGGGGCCATTGGCTGGGAGGCTCTTCACCGCTTCTCGCAGCCCCCTGCGGTGGCGGGCATGACGGTCGTGGCGGTGGCGGGCGTCGGCATCGTCGTGAATGGTCTGTCGGCATGGTTGTTCATGAAAGACAGCGAGGGCGACCTCAACATCCGCGGCGCCTACCTGCACATGGCAGCCGACGCTGCGGTGTCGCTGGGTGTGGTCATCGCAGGTCTGATGATGCTGGTCACCGGCTGGTATTGGCTCGATCCGGCGATCAGCATCGTGATCGTCGCGGTCATCGTGTTCGGTACTTGGCGCTTGCTGAGGGAGTCCTTGCACCTGGCCTTGAATGCGGTCCCGCCGAACATTGATTTGTTGGCGGTGGCCGGGTATCTGCGAGAGGTCCCGGGCGTGGCCGACATCCACGATCTGCATATATGGGGCATGAGCACGGTCGAGAGCGCACTGACGGTGCATCTGATCATGCCGGACGGCTACCCCGGCGACGCCGCGCTCGACAGCATCACCCGTGCGCTGCGCGAGCGGTTCTCGGTCCATCACAGCACGCTGCAGGTCGAACAGGGCACGACACAGCACGCCTGCAGTCTTCAGAGCTCACCACCGGCTGCCGTCCATGCCCATTGACCGTCGTTTCGCTCGCGCACCGCGCGGCGGCCTGCTGGCGTTGATGGCAGCTGCACCGTTCGGGCTCATCAGCACGCCACGGGTGGAGCACTTCGGACAGTCATCGAAGATCAGCAGCGGCACCCTGGCCAGGGCTTACAGCGCCGCCGCGTCGGTGGCGCGCAGCCACAAGGTCTTGCCGGCCAGCGCGAACGGCGCCGAGTACCGCACTTGCTCGAACTGCTCATGGCAATCGCTGTGCTGTTCACGCGGTGCCGGCTACCCAGGCCGACACATCCGCTCCACCTTCTACGAACCGAACGGCATCTTGCCGTCTATGGGGCGCCGATTTAATGAAAATCGGGAGCCCCGGCGGTCAGTCTGACCCCTAGCATTCAGCGCATTACGCGGCGCCCGTCGTGGCGTCTTTTGTTCACGGAGTGCCTTCCCAATGAGACTGCTGTTGCTTGCCTGGCTGTGCTGGGCTCTGTCGTCCGCGGCCGCCGCACCGGCCATGGGCGCGTCGGAATGGAAAGACG
>JANYAN010000462.1 GCA_025361305.1 Burkholderiales bacterium | reverse complement strand
CCGTCGCGCCCAGCATCGTCAAGCCCGCGGCAACGCCATCGGTCAGCGCGGACGGCACCGGCTGGCAGGCCTGGGAACCCGGACGGGTGGATCAGCTGCTTGCCGCGGGCCAACCCGTGTTCGTGGATTTCACGGCTGCCTGGTGCGTCACCTGCCAATACAACAAGAAGACCACGCTGTCGCACCGCGATGTGCTGGCTGACCTTTCGGCCCGCAACGTCGCCCTGCTGCGCGCCGACTGGACGCGCCGCGACCCGGCCATCACGGCCGCGCTGGCCCAGCTGGGGCGCAACGGCGTGCCGGTCTATGTGTTCTACAGCCGTGGCCGGGCTCCGGTCATCCTGTCCGAAGTGATCGGCGTGGACGAGGTGCGCTCGGCCATCGCCCAGCTCTAGCGCCCCCATGAGCGACATCGCCACCCTGCGCCGCATCCTGGGCACCTGCAAGACCATCGCGGTGGTGGGCCTCTCGCCGCAGTGGCACCGGCCGAGCTTTTTCGCCGCCAAGTACATGCAGGCCCATGGCTACCGCATCGTGCCGGTCAACCCGACCGCCGCCGATATCCTGGGTGAGCGGTGCTACCCGAGTCTGACGGCCGCTGCCCGTGGCCTGGCCGCGAACGGCCAGAGGATCGACCTGGTCGACTGCTTCCGCCGAACCGAAGACATCCCACCCATCGCCGACGAGGCCATCGCCATCGGTGCCAGGTGCCTGTGGCAGCAGATCGGCGTGGTCAACGAGGAGGCCGCCGCCAAGGCCCGCGCCGCCGGCCTGGACGCCGTGATGGATCGTTGCGTGAAGATCGAACACGCGCGGCTGTTCGGTGGGCTGGGCTGGGCCGGCGTCAACACCGGCGTCATCTCGTCGCGCCGCCCGCAGCATCTGCCTTACTGAAACTTTGCGGGACAGATCTTCAGCTCTGTCCCCAACTGACTAGAGCTTTATGAACAAGGATCGCGAATACGGCTTCGGCACCCGCGCCATCCATGCCGGGGCAACACCCGACCCGGTGACGGGTGCGCGCGCCACGCCGATTCACCAGACCACCAGCTTCGTGTTCGATTCGGCCGAGCATGCGGCCAGCCTGTTCAACCTGCAGACTTTCGGCAACGTCTACAGCCGCATCAGCAACCCCACGGTGGCGGTGCTGGAGGAGCGAGTGGCCTCACTCGAAGGTGGCCGCGCCGCATTGGCATGCGCCACGGGGATGGCGGCGCAGATGACAGCGCTACTGGCCATCCTGAAGGCCGGCGACCACATCGTCGCGGCTTCCACCCTGTATGGCGGCACGGTGGGCCAACTGGGCATCGGGTTCTCGCGGCTGGGAATTGAAACCACCTTCGTCGACCCGCAGGATCCCGACAACTTCCGCCGCGCGATCCGGCCCAATACGCGGGCGGTGTACGGTGAAACGCTGGGCAATCCCCTTGTCAACGTCTTCGACATCGAACCGGTGGCAGGCATCGCGCACGACCATGGCCTGCCACTGATCATCGACAACACCGTGCCCAGCCCCTACCTGTGCAACCCGTTTGCCTTCGGCGCGGATATCGTGGTCCACAGCGCAACCAAGTACCTCGGCGGCCACGGAACGACCATGGCCGGTGTCATCGTGGAATCGGGCAAGTTCGACTGGGGCTCGCGGCTGGCCAGGGACAAGTTCCCCGAAATGCTGGAGCCCAGCCGTGCCTATCACGGGGTGAAGTTCTACGAGACCTTCGGTGACTTTGGCTACACCATGAAGGCGCGCATGGAAGTCAACCGCACCTTCGGCGCCTCGTTGTCGCCGCTGAACGCGTGGCTGATCCTCCAGGGCATCGAGACGCTGCACCTGCGCATGCAGGCGCATTGCCGCAACGCATTGCGGGTGGCGCAGTTCCTGGATGACCATCCGCTGGTGAACTGGGTCAACTATCCGGGCCTGGAAGGCTCGCCGCACCATGCGCTTGCAAAAAAGCAGTTTCGCGCCATCGACGGGCGGCCTGGTGCGTCAGGCATCCTCACCTTCGGTATCAAGGCCGATGATCCGGCCCGTGCCGGCGAGCGCTTCATCGATGCTTGCGAGTTCTTGAGCCACCTGGCCAACATCGGCGACGCCAAGACGCTGGTCATTCACCCGGCATCCACCACGCACCGCCAGCTCAACGAGGAAGAACTGGCACGCGCCGGCGTGCGGCCCGACATGATCCGGCTGTCCGTGGGCATCGAAGAAGCCGACGATATCCTGTGGGACATCGATCAGGCGCTGCGCAAGGCTGTGGCCTGACTCGCCCGAGCCCGCCTAGCGCTTGATCAACCAGGCGAACAGGCCCGGCACCGGCGCCCCCTGGTGTTCCCGGATGGGATGGCGGCGGCAGGCAGTCACTTCGAAACCGAACTGACTGGCCAGGTCACGCAGGTAGGGCTCGGAATGCGCGTAGCGCAAGCTGGGAAGGAGTGCCATGGGCTGCCCGTCTTGCGACTCTTCGACGGAAAAACAGAAGAGCCCGCCGGCGTCAAGGACCCGCAACGCGCCCTGGAAAACGGGTGTCAACTCGCCGACGTAGACGAAGACGTCGGCAGCAAGCACGAGATCATGCCGGTACGCCGTGGTGCGCAAATGGGTGACGAGATCGGCCTGCGACAGTTCGTCATAGACGCCCAGCGCCCTGGCGCGGGCGATCATGTTGGCGGACAGGTCGATGCCCTCGAGCCGCGCCGCCATCGGCCTGACCAGCGGGCCGCAAAGCCCAGTGCCGCAGCCCAGATCCAGCGCGGAGGCAAAGCGGCGCTGCGACTGAGCCAGAGCGTCGACCAGTATCCGTGGTGCGCCGTAGTGAAGCACCTGGACCAGGTGCTGGTCGAACTGGCCGGCATAGGCGTCGAACAAGCCCTGCACATATGGCAGCGGCGCCGTACCGGGGGCGCCGCTGCCCTCTACCGCGGCCAGGTAGTAGCGGTTGAGTTCGTCGTCTGCGCCATGCGCCAGCGCGTTCTCGAACGCCGCGACCGCTTCGGTCCGGCGACCCAGATCCTTGAGCAAACTGCCGCGCAAGCTCCACGCCTGCCCCTGCCGGTCATTCAAAGCCAGGCTGCTGTCGATGCAACACAGCGCCTGGTCGTACTGCCCGAGTTCGGCCAGCGCCGTGGCGCGGTGGCCGAGGGCCTCAAGGTTGTGGGGCTCCAGGGCCAGGGCTTCATCGAGCAGGTCCAGCGCCAGGCGAGTCTTGCCCAGCTTCATGCGCGTGGCGCCCAGATTGGTCAGCGTTGACACACGTTCGGGCAGCAGCGCCAACGCCGCTTCGAACTCTTTCTCGGCCTGGGTGAAGCGGGCGCCCTGGTAGTGCGCCAGCCCCCGCAGGAAGAACGTCCTGGCTTGCTCGAATGTGTTGGTCACCCATGCCCCATCTGAAAAGATGCCGCGATCATAGGGCGCCAGCCGCCTCCTGCGACAATGGGAGGATGAGTTTCGCGCCGCTTCAAAACGACACCTTCCTGCGCGCCTGCGGGCGCCTCTCGACCACCCACACGCCAGTCTGGCTGATGCGACAGGCCGGACGCTACCTGCCGGAATACCGCGAGACGCGCGCCCGGGCGGGCAGCTTCATGGGCCTGGCCACCAACACGGACTACGCCACCGAAGTGACGCTGCAGCCGCTGGAGCGCTACTCGCTGGACGCGGCCATCCTGTTTTCCGACATCCTTACCGTGCCCGATGCGATGGGGCTGGGCCTGAGCTTCGCCCTTGGCGAGGGCCCGCGCTTTGCTTCGCCCGTGCGCGACGAAGCCGCGATCAACGCGTTGCGGGTGCCTGATCTGGACAAGCTCAGGTATGTCTTTGATGCCGTCACTTCGATCCGCCGGGCCCTGAACGGCCGTGTGCCGCTGATCGGCTTTTCGGGTAGCCCCTGGACCCTGGCCTGCTACATGGTCGAGGGCGCAGGTTCGGACGACTACCGCCTGGTCAAGACCATGCTCTACAGCCGGCCCGACCTGATGCACCGAATGCTCGAAATCAATGCCGACGCGGTGGCGGCCTATCTCAATGCGCAGATCGACGCCGGCGCACAGGCCGTGATGATTTTCGACAGCTGGGGCGGCGTCCTGGCGGACGGCGCATTCCAGCAGTTCAGCCTGGCCTACACCGCCAGGGTACTGGCCCAGCTCAAGCGTGGGCACGCCGGCGTCGCCGTGCCCCGGATCGTCTTCACCAAGGGCGGGGGCATGTGGCTCCAGGAAATGGGGCAACTCGATTGCGATGTACTGGGGCTTGACTGGACCGTGAATCTGGCGCGCGCGCGCGCCCAGGTCGGCGACCGCAAGGCGCTGCAGGGCAACCTCGACCCCAATGTCCTGTTCGCAGCACCTGAGCAGATTGAAAGCGAAGTGCACGTGGTGCTGGACAGCTTTGGCCAGCCACATACAGGGCCAGGCACCGGCCCGAGCCAGATATTCAACCTCGGCCATGGCATCAGCCAGCACACGCCGCCGGATCATGTAAAAGTGTTAGTCGACGCTGTGCACAGCTATTCGCGCGCGCTTCGGGCGGCGCCAAGCGCCTGATCGAGAACCGCGTCATCAGGGTGATCCCTAGGTGCCGGGAACTGCAAAAACTTTGCCAGCATTCTTGACTTATGCACAAAAGTTGTGTTGCGGTGCACAGAAAGCCTGAATCCACCGGCAGCGCTGCTACAAAACCAATAGCGCTGCCAAGTTATTGATTCATAACGATTTCCTGACATGCACTTTTTTCGTGCAATGCAGCCAAGCCCTTGATTTTTCAGAGGACGTTGGCCGGCGCAGTCAACCTATCAACAAAGTTATCCACAAAATAGTTGAGTCAGGTACAAAGGGCTTTCAAATCAAAGACTTAAGCGCCACTTTGAAATTTGACCTCAACAATCGCCTGTAACCGGATATTTCATGCATCACCGGATCGCTGTTGTCGTGCCCACACCCGGGCATAGCGCGGTAGCCATGCCGCTGAGTTACCGAAGTGAGTTGCCACTCGTTCCGGGAACTTTGGTGCGCGTCCCTCTGGGCCGGCGTGAGGTGCTTGGCGTGGTCTGGGAAACGCCAGCAACGGACGGTCCTGGCCGAGACGACACGGACGACCGGCCAGTCGCAGCCGTGCTGGACGGCGTCGCCCCTCTCAGTGAAAGTTGGCGACAACTCATTACATTTTCTGCGAACTATTACCGGCGAGGTGTCGGGGAAATGGCACTCGCCGGCCTGCCGCCGCAACTGCGTGAGCTCAGTCACACCCAGTTGGCGCGGCGGCTGGCACGCCGTGCCACAGCTGACGCGAACGAATCCGCGAACACGACCTGCCTGGCGCTCACCGACGAGCAGCAGCATGCACTGGCCGCGTTCGAGTCCCGGCCCGGGCCATTCCTGTTGTTCGGCGCGACAGGCAGCGGAAAGACCGAGGTGTACCTGCAGGCGGTGCAGTCGCTGCTCACGCGCCACGCGCAGGCGCAGGCACTCGTCATGGTGCCGGAAATCAACCTTACGCCCCAGTTGCAGGAGCGCTTCATCGGGCGCTTTGGCGCAGACAACGTCGTTGCCATGCACAGCGGCATGACCCCGCCTCAGCGGCTCAAGGCCTGGCTTGCGGCCCACACCGGCGCCGCACGAATCGTTCTGGGCACGCGGATGGCGGTATATGCATCGATGCCGCGGCTGGCATTGATCGTCGTCGATGAGGAGCACGACCCCAGCTACAAGCAGCAGGAAGGAGCGCGCTACTCGGCCCGCGACTTGGCCGTCTACCGTGGCAAACTCGAAGGCGCCAAGGTCCTGCTGGGCTCGGCCACGCCTTCGCTGGAGAGTTGGCATGCCAGCGAACGGGGCCGCTACCAGCGCCTGACCATGGCCACGCGAGTCGGCGCCGGACAGCTGCCGGCCGTGCGCCTGATCGACATGAATCTGCAGCCCGCCAAAACCGTTTTCTCTGGCGCCCTGCTGGACGCCATCGGCCAGCGCATTGCCCGTGGCGAGCAGTCACTGGTTTTCCTCAATCGACGCGGCTATGCACCGGTTCTGGCCTGCACCGGCTGCGGCTGGAAAAGCGAATGCCCGAACTGCAGCGCGTATCGTGTCTTTCACAAGATCGACCGCACCCTGCGCTGCCACCATTGCGGCTTCACCGAGCGAGTGCCGCGCGCCTGTCCCGCCTGCGGCAATGTCGATATCGCGCCGGTGGGTCGCGGCACAGAACGGCTGGAGGAGCACCTGCTGGAGCTTCTGTCTGGCGTCCGCCAGCCCAATGGCCAGCCGGTACGCGTCGCCCGCATGGACGCTGATACCACCCGGCTCAAGGGCGCGCTGGAAAGCCAGCTGGCGCAGGTCCATGCGGGTGAAGTCGACGTGCTGGTGGGCACGCAGATGATCACCAAGGGACACGACTTTCGCCGCATCACACTGGTAGCCGCCATCAACGCCGATTCGGCATTGTTTTCGAGCGACTTCCGTGCACCCGAGCGCCTGTTCAGCCTGTTGATGCAGGCCGCCGGCCGTGCCGGCCGCGACGCGGCCCAGGCCCAGGCCAGCGAGATGTGGGTGCAGACCTGGTACCCGCGGCACCCACTGTTCGCTGCCTTGCGCACACACGACTACCCGTCTTTCGCGGCCGTGCAGCTCAAGGAACGCGAGCAGGCCTCGATGCCGCCTTTCGGCTACCAGGCTCTGCTGCGCGCCGACGGGCGCAGCCAGGAGGCAGCCCAGGCGTTTCTTGTCAGTGCCGCGGCAACGGCGTCCGAGCTGGACAAGGCGGGCCAGGTGACCGTCTACCCGGCCGTGCCCATGCCCGTGCAGCGTGTAGCCAACGTCGAACGGGCCCAGATGCTGGTCGAATGCAGTTCGCGACCGGCCTTGCAGCGATTTCTGGCAGCCTGGCATCCGCGGCTGCAGGCAATCCGCGAAAAAGGTGTGATCCGGTGGGCGGTGGACGTCGACCCGTTGGCGATTTGACGGCGCGAAAACGTAATCTCGTCACTCCGGGCGGGGCCCGGCTTCCATGTTCTTCAGGCGCAGCGCCTCCTGGTAGAGATCATTGCGCGACTCGCCCGTGATCTGCGCGGCCAGCTTGACGGCGCTCTTGAGCGGCAGTTCGCCCAGCAGAAGGCGCAGCACGCGCAAGCCGTTGCCCGCGTCGGAAACCTGCGCTACTGCGTGCAGCACCAGCGCGAATTCGCCGCGCGTGCGCTGTGGATCGGCAGCCAGCCAGGCGACCAGTTCAGCGCAGGGCATGGTCGCGACTTCTTCGAATTGCTTCGTGAGTTCCCGCGCGACGGTCACCGCTCGCTTGCCCAGCGCACCCAGCGTGCGGGCCAGGGCTTCAATCCGGTGGGGCGCCTCCAGCACCACCACCGCGCGCGCTTCCTGGCCCAGGCCCTGCACTGCGGCGTCGCGTTCACCAATCTTGACGGGCAGAAAGCCGGCGAACACGAACGCCCCCTCGTCTGCAACACATCCGGCCACGCTGAGTGCTGCCGTCACACTGCTGGCGCCGGGCAGGGGCAGCACCCGCAGCCCCGCCTGGC
>JANYAN010000261.1 GCA_025361305.1 Burkholderiales bacterium | reverse complement strand
CTAGCGGCGTTTCGCAGGCCAGGATGGCGAAGGGAACATTCAGCTCGGTCGCCAGAGCGCGGGCCCGGTCCCTTTCGCTGCGCAGCAGAAAGGCGGCATCGAGGATCACCGGATAGCCGGCCTGCAGCGTTTCTCTGGCAGCTGCAACCAGCTTGTCATAGGTTCTGGCGGTTGCCCCTGCACCATAAATGTCCAACCCCTGGGACCGGGAATCCTCGAGCATCGTCAGCCCGAACAATCGCTTGCGTTCCACGTCCGAACGCAGCCGGATAGCCCGTTCGCGTTCCAGCAGCCGTTGGGAAGTGAAGCTCTTGCCCGACCCCGGCAGGCCATGGGTGATGAACAGCCGCACCGCGTCCGGTCGGGTCCAGGCCAGCGCGGTTGCCAGGTACCGTCGCGCGGCTGCGGCCCCCGCGACGCCCCGTAGCGACTCCACCTGGCCGCGCACCAGTGCCCGGTAGACGATCGCAAAGCGCAACGCTGGCAACCCGCCGTGATCGCCGGTGCGATCGAGCCAGCCGTTGAGAAACCTGAAAGCCAGATCGGCGCGGCCATGCGCGGCAAAGTCCATCGCCGCGAACGCCGCGTCGTCAAGCATGTCGATCCAGCGCAATGCCGGGTCGAACTCGATGCAGTCGAAGGCCGCGACGCCGCCGTCCAGGCTCACGACGTTGGACAGGTGCAGGTCTCCATGGCATTCGCGCACTGCTCCGTCGGCCCGGCGGCGGGTCCACAGCGCGGCGAGGGCGCCAGCCTGTGCTTCCAGCCAGGCGCGCAGCCGCGCAAAGTCGTCCCCGCTGGCAAGTGGCCGTACGCCGTCCAGCGCCGCGAGCGCGCTGTCACGTCGCTGCTCAGCCGCTGCGAAGCCCGTTCCGGGGGCAGCGCGGGGCGCATTCAGGTGAAATTCCGCTGTCAGCGCGGCGAGCGCGTCTACATCGTGGTTGGCTAGCGCGCCGGTTGCGAGCTGCTCACTGAACAGTGCACCCGGCGCGAACCGGCGCATCCGGACGGCGTATTCCAGGTCTGGGCCGGGCCCCTCCATCGTGGGTGCACGTTGGGTCCCGGTAATCCGCGTGACGCCAAGGTACAGCGAGGGCGCCAGTCTGCGGCTCAGCCGCACCTCCTCTTCGCAGAAGTGGCGCCTCGCGCTGAGCGTGCTGTAGTCCACGAAGGGCAGGCGCACCGGCTTCTTGATCTTGTAGGCCGTATCCCGTGCCAGCAGGACCCAGGAGATGTGCGTTTCAACGACTTCAGCGCGCAGGTCGCTGGCGAGGATGCGGACAAAGGCAGTCGGATCGGCGATGTGCATGCGGAGGTCAGGACCGTCGGGGGTCGCGTGCCTGATTGTGAGCCTGACTGCGGTCAGGCACTTCGGGCACCGGGGAGCCGGCTGGGCCGCTGCCGAGGCTGCGCGCCGAACAGGCGCTCGAATCCTGGCACGGCTGAGTCAAGGGTGTCCAACGATCGTGCGCAGTTCGCGCACGGAGCGGGCAGGGATGGCACCCGCGCTTGACTTTGCGCAAGTTGCGCCGGTCAGGAAAGTGGAACCATGTGCAATGGGTGGCGATTGCCACTGAAGAGGTTCTTATGGCGTTCTCAGAGAAACGTCCTGCCGGGCCCGGACCCGCGCCGATGGACGTTCCGTTCAAACTCTGGCTGGCGCGCGTGGCGCATGGCATTTCGCCCTCATCGGTCGCCCAGGCGTACGCCGACTGGCTGACGCATCTGGCTACGTCGCCGGCCAAACAAGCCGAACTCGCAGCCAGCGCCGTGCGCAAGGCAATCCTGTGGACGCAATATTCGCCGCAGGCGTGGCGGGGCGAGTGCGTGCCCTGCGCAGAGCCGGCGCCACACGACAAGCGATTTTCTCCTCCTGAATGGCACCTGCCACCGTTTAGCGCCATGGCGCAGGCATTTCTGCTTCTGGAGCAGTGGTGGGAAGAAGCCATGACCGGGGTCTCGGGAGTTTCCGGCCACCACAGCGACGTAGCGGCATTCACCATGCGACAGTGGCTGGACATGTGGTCGCCGTCGAATTTCATTGCGACCAACCCGGAAGTCCTGAGGGAGGCGCTGACCAGCGGTGGCAACAATCTGGCCAATGGCATGGCCAACTGGTGGCGCGATGCAATGGCGGTGATGACCGACGGCAAGCCGCGCGGCGTCGAGCAGTTCCTGCCTGGCAAGGGCGTGGCGCTGACGCCGGGCAAGGTCGTGATGCGAAACCGCCTGGCCGAGTTGATCCAGTATGAGCCGGCGACGCCCACTGTTTTCAGGCAGCCGGTCCTGATAGTCCCGTCCTGGATCATGAAGTACTACATCCTGGATCTCACGCCGGACGATTCGCTGGTGAAATTTCTGGTCAGACAGGGGCACACCGTCTTCATGCTGTCCTGGAAGAATCCGGACGGTGGCGATCGCGACCTGGGGATGGAAGACTACCTGCAACTGGGCGTGATGGCGGCCCTGGACGCGGTGCGGGCGACCCAGCCTCGGCAGCGCATTCACGCGGCGGGCTATTGCCTGGGCGGGACGTTGCTGGCCATTGCGGCGGCGGCGTTGGGCAAAGGCAATGCCAACCCGCTAGAGACCCTGACGCTGCTGGCTGCAGAAACGGATTTTCATGACCCGGGTGAACTGGGCCTGTTCATCGATGAAAGCCAGATCGCCTTCCTCGAGGCGGTGATGGCCGAACATGGCTACCTGGACGGTCGCCAGATGGCCGGCGCCTTCCAGCTGATCAATTCGAAGGATCTGGTCTGGTCAAAGCTCGTGCACGAGTACCTGATGGGGGCGCGTTCGCCCGTGACCGCCATGGGTGCGTGGAATGCCGATGCGACGCGCATGCCTGCCCGGATGCACAGCGAATACTTGCGCCGGCTCTACCTGCACAATGACCTGGCCGAGGGCCGGTACCGCGCAGGCGGCGAACTCGTGAAACTGGGCGACATCGACCGGCCACTGTTCCTTGTGGCCACTGAGCGCGACCACGTCTCGCCTTGGCCCTCCGTCTACAAGATCGCGCGCCAGGTGTCCGGCCCGGTCACCGTCGCGTTGAGTTCGGGCGGTCATAACGTAGGCATCGTCAATCCGCCTCGTGGCCCGATCACCCACTCGCAGGCCAGCTACCGGCTGGCTTCACACCCACCGGGCGAAGCGCCGTCCGACCCGCTGGAGTGGCAAGGGGCCGCAGTGGAACACAATGGATCGTGGTGGCCGGCATGGCAGGCATGGCTCGCTGAGCACTCCTCAGGGAAAGTCAGGGCACACGCCGTGTCTGGCTTGCGGTCAGATGGCGTGCCAATCGCCGCGCCGGGCGCCTACGTGCACCAGCGCTAGAGAGCCAATGCCGGCTTGAAACCCGGGCCTCCGCCCGTGTCGGCGACATGGCTGGCGCAACCCATCAGTTCAATTTGGCTTTGCACAGCAACGGCGGCCAACTGCTGCCAGTACTCGGCGACACTTCGCAGGTCCGAACTCAGCAGATCGGCCTGGACGGCCAGCATGTCAGCCGGCGCGCCGCCTTCCCGCAGCTTGCGCGCGACCGCCTGGTGTCGGATCGACGCCCGATGGGCAGCATGCATTTGGACCTTTCGCATTGACTCGGCTGCGCGAAAACAGGCGCTGGCGCTTTCTGTGGCCATGGCCATCTGCTCGCGGCCGAACTCGGCCAGCGAGTTCCACGACGCCAGGTCGGCGCCCGACATCACGCTGGCCGGGAAGAAACAGTTGCCTTTTGAGTTCATGGCTACTCCTGTCGCAGTTGGCAATGCGCACACGGCTCAGCGCCGCGTGGCCGCGAGGTGCTCCTGCTCGTGAATCGACTGGCAGGCTGTGCAGAACGCTGTTGCCGGCAGTGCGGTCAGGCGCCTCAGGTCGATCGCATCGCCGCAATCCAGGCACTGGCCGTACGTATGGTCGGCCAAACGGTGGCGTGCCGCCAGAATCTGCTGCAACTCGACTCCCGCATGTTCGGCTTTCGCCTCATCCACAACGGCCTGGGTCTCCTCGATCGCAAGATCCTTGAAGTCGACGACTTCGCGTGGTGTCATGTCGGGGGCAGCATCGGCCAGGTCGCCGGTAGCGGCCAGAATGGCGCGCAACTCGGCCTCTCGCTGCGTGAGCAACTGGGTGAATCGGGCCGCCTGGGTG
Organism: Burkholderiales bacterium; assembly: GCA_025361305.1. Lineage (GTDB taxonomy): Bacteria > Pseudomonadota > Gammaproteobacteria > Burkholderiales > Burkholderiaceae_C > Ramlibacter. Next base: position 4,063 of record JANYAN010000261.1, on the reverse strand, counting down.
CTGTCATAGACTTGCATGTAAAACCTCGCTCCGGTGCAACGATTCTGGGAGTCGCTGGCCCTGCGGTCCTTGATCTGGCGCAATGGTGGGGTAGTGCAGCACCGCTAATCTGAAATCGTCCGCGGGATCGCCCCGCCAGTCTTTCCAGGCATCCTTATGAGCGTCCGTCACCTTGAAGCCCTGTTTGCCCCCACGTCCCTGGCTGTGATCGGTGTGTCCGACCGTCCCGGGAACGTCGGTGCGGTGGTACTGCGCAACGTCACCGCCGGTGGGTTCAAGGGGTCGGTCTGGGTAGTCGATCCGCGCGGCGGCACTGCCCCTGACGCGGGTCCGGTCTGGCCGGACGTGGCGTCGCTGCCGGGCACCCCTGACCTGGCGATTGTCTGTACGCCGGCCGCGGCTGTCCCTGGCGTAATCGCTGCGCTTGGCCGCAAGGGCACGCGGGCAGCAATCGTGATCACCAGCGGGATGAAGCAGCCGGTGACGCCGGGCGGTCCGTCGCTGGAGCAGGCCATGCTCGACGCCGCGCGGCCATATCTGCTGCGCATCCTGGGTCCTAACTGCATTGGTGCGCTGGTGCCTGGCGTGGGCCTTAACGCCAGTTTTGCACCGGGCAATGCGCAGCCTGGCCGCCTGGCTTTCGTGACGCAATCCGGTGCGCTGGCCACAGCCATGCTGGACTGGGCCAACACGCGTGGCATCGGGTTCTCGCATTTCATCTCGTTGGGCGACAGCGCCGACGTCGACTTCGGTGACGTGCTCGACTACCTGGCCAGCGATCCTGGGACCCGCGCAGTGCTGATGTACATGGAATCGGTCAAGGCGGCGCGCAAGTTCATGTCTGCCGCGCGCGCCGCATCGCGCAATAAGCCGGTGATCGTGGTCAAGGCCGGGCGTGCGCCGGAAGGGGCGAGGGCGGCGGCCTCCCATACCGGCGCCCTGGCTGGCTCGGATGTGGTTTTCGATGCCGCAGCACGTCGCGCCGGCATGTTGCGGGTGGATTCGCTGGAGGCGCTGTTCGACGCGGCCGAGACCTTGGCCCATGCGCAACCGTGGCGCGGTGAACGACTGGCCATTCTGACAAACGGCGGGGGCGCTGGCGTGCTGGCTGCCGACGCGCTGGCCCTGGCTGGAGGCCAGTTGGCCGACCTTCGCTCCGAGACCTTGAGCGCGCTGGCTGAGTGCCTGCCGGCTACCTGGTCGCACGGCAATCCGGTCGACATCATCGGCGACGCCCCGGTTGCGCGCTACGCCGACGCGCTGCGCGTGCTGCTGGCCGCGCCCGAGGTTGACGGCGTGCTCTTCATGCATGCACCCACTGCGATCGTGCCGGCCGGCGACATCGCGCAGGCCTGCCTGCCGCTGCTCAAACAACCCGGCAAACCCGTGCTGGCCTGCTGGCTCGGGGGCGCAACGGTTGCAGGGGCCCGCCAGCAGTTCACGGAAACAGGAATCGCCTGCTACAACGCGCCAGAGCGAGCCGTGGCCGGCTGGCTGCAGTTGGTGGCATACGGGCGTAACCAGATTGCCCTTCAGCAGTTGCCTCCCGCGGCCTTGGAAGACTTCCGGCCGGATCGCGCTGGCGCACAGGCCATCCTGGATTCGGCGCTGCGAGACGGGCGCGAATGGCTGGACGAGGCCCAGGCCAAGCAGGTGCTGCTGGCCTATGGAATCCCTACGGTGACGACGCTCAAGGCGCGTGATGCCGATGAGGCGGTGACAGCAGCCATCCAGATCGGTTTTCCGGTCGCCCTGAAGGTGCTGTCGCCGCAGGTTGTCCACAAATCCGACGTCGGCGGTGTGGCGTTGGGGCTCGCCTCGGCTGACGAAGTGCGCTCCGCCGCCGTGAAGATGCGCCAGCGCGTGGCTCGGTTGCAGCCGGCGGCCCATGTGCTTGGCTTCACTGTGCAGGCTATGGCGCAACAATCCGGTGCGCGTGAGCTGATCTGCGGAATTGCGAATGACCCGGTGTTCGGACCGGTGCTGCTGTTCGGCGAGGGCGGAACCACGGTAGAACTCAGGCAGGGCCATGCCGTGGCTTTGCCGCCCCTGAACGCTCCTCTGGCCAGGGACCTCATTTCGCGATCGCACGTCGCGCCATTGCTGGCCGGCCATCGCGGTCGCGCCCCTGTGGACGAGGCGGCCCTGGTCGGCGCATTGCTCAAGGTGTCGCAACTGGCATGTGACCTGCCCGCCCTGGCCGAACTCGATATCAATCCGCTGCTGGCGCACGAGCACGGCGTGCTGGCACTGGATGCACGCTTGCGGTTGCGCAGGCCGGTGGCGGGCGAGGGAAGCCGGCTGGCGGTGCGTGCCTATCCAACGGCGCTGGAGCAGAGGATCGAACTGGCTGGCGACGCGCTGCTGATTCGCCCCATCCGTCCCGAAGATGGACGCCGCCTTGCGGCGTTCTATGCCAAGGCGTCGCCGGGCGACATGCGCCTGCGTTTCTTCATGGCACGGCGCGAGGTTCCGCATTCCGAACTTGCCCGCTACACCCAGATCGACTACGACCGGGAAATGACCTTCGTCGCGCTGGCTACGTCTGACGAAGCGGGCCTGGAACCGATGGTTGGTGAAGTGCGGGCGGTCTGCGACCCGGACAACCGCAAGGCGGAGTTTGCCATTCAGGTGGCATCCGGCTGGCAGGGCAAAGGTCTCGGGCGCGTTCTCATGGACAAGCTCATTGGCTACCTTCGCGGCCACGGCACGGTTGAGGTAGAGGGCCAGTGCTTGCTCGAGAACAAGGGTATGGCTGCGCTGGCGCGTGAGGCCGGTTTCGACGTCGAGCCGGGACCTGACCACGACATCATGGTGATGCGCATGACGCTGCGCTAGCGGGCGCGCGCCCCCGGAAATGCGTTGACGCGGTCCTAGCTGCAACCCTGCTGCTGATTGACCATGCGCCGCAGCGCTTCGGTGTCAAGGATGCGCACGTGACGCTGCCTGACCTCGACCACGCCGTCCTCTGCAAATTTGGAAAATGTGCGGCTCACAGTTTCCAGCTTCAGCCCCAGGTAGCTTCCGATCTCTTCGCGGGTCATGCGCAGCACCAGCTCAGAGCGCGAGAACCCACGCGCGTGCAGCCGTTGCACGAGGTTCAGCAGAAAGGCGGCCAGGCGCTCTTCGGCGCGCATGCTTCCCAACAGCAGCATCACCCCATGTTCGCGCACGATCTCGCGGCTCATGATGCGATGCACATGGTGCTGCAAGGCGTTAATCTCGCGCGACAGTTCGCCGATCAGGTCGAACGGCATGACGCAGACTTCGGCATCCTCCAGCGCGACCGCGTCGCAGGTGTGGCGATCGTTCACGATGCCGTCCAGCCCGACGATCTCGCCGGCCATCTGGAAACCCGTGACCTGGTCGCGCCCATCTTCGGCAGTGATGCAGGTCTTGAAGAAGCCGGTCCGGATGGCGAAAAGCGAATGAAAGGTCTCGCCGTTGCGAAACAGCGCCCCGCCGCGGCGGACCTTGCGCCGCGTGGCAACGACCTCGTCGATGCGCGCCAGTTCCTCGGGGCTCAGGCCAACGGGCATGCACAATTCGCGCAGGTTGCAGTTGGAGCAGGCCACCTTGATCGTGTGTGCGTCCACGAGCCTTCCGTCGCTGGACGGTAGCAGGTTCACGGTCTTGGTATCCACGGGGTTTCCTTTACGGCCAAGCGTCCTATGATCTGCGTCAAATTGTCCGGGTGCGCGATTTGGCGGCCTTGATCCAGATCAAGCGGCGGGGCGGTGGCAGGCGGCACAGTCGGCTTTCACCACGAGAAATTGCGATGGACACTGTTTCGCCCGACCTGCTGCGCCGGTTTGACATATCCGGGCCCCGGTACACCTCCTACCCGACGGCCGACCGTTTTGTCGAGGCGTTTACCGATGCCGACTATGGCCAGGCCCTGTCCCAGCGCCGTGCCGGTGGGGCTGCACTGACGCTGCCGCTTTCGCTGTACGTGCACGTCCCGTTCTGCGAATCGCTCTGCTACTACTGCGCCTGCAACAAGATCATCACCAAGCACCACAGCCGGGCCGCGGCCTACTTGCGCTACCTCGGTAGGGAAGTC
>JANYAN010000421.1 GCA_025361305.1 Burkholderiales bacterium | reverse complement strand
GCATCGACCATCAAGCGCGCCTCGGTGGTCGACCGGGCGGGCTTCTTCTCGCCGAAGTACGACATGTAGACGCGGTTGAAGCTGCCGAAGTCGCGCGCGTCCTCAAGCCAGACCGTCGTCTTGCAGACATCGTCCAGCGTGCAGCCGGCCAGCGCCAGCACCGCGGCAAGGTTCTTCATCACCTGGTGCGTCTGCACCTCGATGCCGCCTGCGACGATCTCACCCTGCTCGTTGGCTGGCACCTGGCCAGATACGTAGACAAAGTCACCCGCGCGCACGGCCGGCGAGAACGGGCGCGGCTGACGGTCGGATGCGAGCGGTGGATTTCCCAAATGTTCCAGCGGCACGAAGAGCTCCAGTCAAAGACAAGGAAACAGACAAGCATTGAAATATATTTTCAGAATATGGCAAGTTTATTGGGGTTTGTCCTGAATTTCACCGAATAAAGACGATTTACCCTTCACATCTGAAATTTCCCTTCACTTCAGGAGAAGATCATGGCCCATGGAAACTGGATGCGTCGGCGGACGGCGTTGTCGTCGTTGATGGCGCTTGGCGCAACCTCTTCGGGCCTGGGCCCGGTGTTCGCACAATCGGGCAAATCGGCCCTGAACCTGGCGATGGTGGCCGAGCCGCCGACGCTGGACATCCAGTCCACGCCGGCCGATCTGGTCTGCATCATCATGCAGCACGTCTACGAGCCGCTTTTCACTTTTGACGCCAAGGCCGCCATCGTGCCGATGCTGGCAGAAGGCATGCCAAAGATCTCTGCCGACGGCAAGAGTTACGGCGTCACCCTGCGCAAGGGTGTCATGTTCCACAGCGGGCGCGAAATGAACAGCGACGATGTGGTGGCCAGCCTCAAGCGCTGGATGGAAGTGTCGCCCCGCGGCAAATCGGTGGCAGCGCAGGTGGTGGACCTGTCGGCCAAGGGGCCGCTGGCGATCGAGATCACCCTGAAGAACTCCTACGCGCCGCTGCTGTCGCAACTGGCCATGGCCTCGGGCATGGCCGCCATCATGGCCAGGGAAACCCTGGCGCAGCCGCTGCGCGAATTTGTCGGCACCGGACCTTATCGCTTCAAGGAGCGGCGGCCCGACCAATACGTGCTGCTGACGCGCTTTGACGGTTACTCAGCCCGCAAGGAAGCGGCCAGCGGCTACGGCGGCAAGCGCGTGGCCGTGGTGGAAGAGCTGCGCTTCGTGCCCGTGCCCAATGCCAACACGCGGGTTGAGGGCGCACTGGCCGGTCAATTCCATTACGCGGATCTGTTGCCCATCGAAGCGCTCGGTCGCCTGGAGAAGGCACCGGACAAGGTGGTGCCGATCATGACTCCGTCTTTTGGTTTTCCCTACCTGGTGTTCAACACCAAGGAAGGTGCCATGTCGCAGCAGGCGCTGCGCAAGGCGGCACAGATCGCGTTGGGCGAAGGCGAGATGCTGGCCGCGGGGTTTGGCGATACGCGCTTCTTCATCGCCGAGGGCAACCACTTTCCCAAGGGCACGCCGTTCTATTCCACCGCCGGAACAGACCACTACAACGAGCGTGATGCGCGCAAGGCCAGGGCCGCCGCCGAGCAGGCCGGCTACAAGGGCGACACCATCCGCATCCTGACCAGCCGCCAATACGATTTCCACTACAACATGGCGCTGATCATGGCCGAGCAGCTCAAGCGCGCCGGCCTGAAGGCCGAGCTCAATGTGGTCGAGTGGGCCACGCTGCTGCAGCGCCGCGCCGACCCCAAGCTGTGGGACATCTACATCACTCACTCGGGGCAGTTCCCCGAACCGATGCTCTCTCCGCCGCAGCTGGGCGATGGCGCTCCCGGCTGGTGGTCGTCGGAGGCCAAGAAGGAAGCGCTGTCCGCACTGAACCAGGAACCCAACCCCACCAAGCGCGGCGCGCTGTGGGGCAAGGTGCAGCAGGTGGTGTACGACGAGGTGCCTTATATCAACGTGGGAAAATTTGCCAGCCTCTCGGCCCGTGCGCCTTCTCTGCAGGGCTACACGCCCTACACCTACCCCTTCTTCTGGAACACGGGCCTGAAAGGTTGATGCCGGTGCCAGTGCGCTCATGAAGCGCTACTTGTTATCGCGGCTGGGGGGCATGCTGGTCGTGATGGCCATCGTGGCGGTGCTGGTGTTTGTGCTCACTCGCGCGGCCTCGGGCGACCCCATTGCCGTGCTGCTGGGCGACCAGGCTACGGCCGACGACATCGCGCGGGTGCAAAAGCTCTATGGGCTGGACAAGCCGCTGCCCGTGCAGTTCGGCTACTGGCTGAAAGAGCTGGCGCAGGGCAACCTGGGCGAATCGATCTTCCTGCAACGACCGGTGACCCAGGCATTGTGGGAGCGTGCCGAGCCCACCACCCTGCTCTCGCTCATGGCCATCGGCATCGCGGCGCTGATTGGCGTGCCGTGCGGCATCGTCTCGGCGGTGTTCCGCGGCAAAGCGATAGACCAGCTGCTCACCGGCATCAACCTTTCAGGCCCGTGTTCCAGAAGAAGGGGTAGGTGTAGGGCGTGTAGCCCTGCAGAGAAGGCGCACGGGCCGAGAGGCTGGCAAATTTTCC
>JANYAN010000410.1 GCA_025361305.1 Burkholderiales bacterium | reverse complement strand
CTGTTGTCGTGGGTTCGAGCCCCATCAGCCACCCCATACAAGACAAAAGAGCCTGCTATCTAATTGGTAGCAGGCTTTTTTGCCGTTGGTCGGTGGCTCGGCCTATTGCGTGGTGGTCTGCTCCAGCGGCTGCGCCGGCGGCCGCTCGATCTTGAACTGAACCTTGAAGCGTTCCTTCAGCAGGTTGAAATACGCCATGCTTTCAGCGTTGGCCCACCATTGCGTGTACTGGTTGCGCTCCTGCGTGGCCACCTGCGGCGTGGGCGGCTCACGCGGAACAATCTTGCTGACCTTGACGACTGCGTAGCCTGCCGCGCCGAGGTCAACGCCTGCCCAGGCCGGCAGCGCGCCGGGGTCGGCCCGCAGCGCGGCCTCGATCACGGCCGTGGGCTGCTTCTGCGCATCCTGGCGTGAAACCACCAGTGCCGGGGACAGGCTGGCAGAGGCGGGACTTGCCTTCCACGCCGCAAGCTTCAAGGCACCTTCTTTTCGTGCGAGCTCGGCGCCACGGGCCGCGACGACGCGTTCGCGCACGCGGTCTTTCACTTCGGCGAACGGCAGCGTGCGTGCCGCCGCGTATTGAGTGATGCGCCCGGCCGCCAGTTGGCTGGGCCCTGTTTCGACAGCTTCGGTGTTGCGCTTCTTCTCGACACTGTCAGGTGCAAACAGTGCGCTGAGGAATTTGGGATTGGCCAGCACGCCGGTGGCACCGGTCGCCGGCTGGCGGGTGACGTTGGCCGCCGTGTGGATCTCGAGCTTCAGCTTGTCGGCGACGGGCTTGAGGCTGTCGGCCTGCTCGTAAACGCTATTGCTGAAGGTATCAGCACTCTCCGCAAATTTTCGTTGCGCCAGCTGCTTCTTCATCTCGGATTCCAGTTCAGGCTTCATTTCTTCGAAGCTGCGCTGCTTGGGCGCCTTGATATCGGTCAGCTTGATGATGTGAAAGCCGAATTCGGATTCGACCAGATCGCTGATCTCACCCTTCTTCATCGCGAAAACAGCATCCTCGAACGGCTTGGTCATTGCCCCGCGTGCAAAAAAGTCCAGATCGCCGCCATTGGGCGCAGAGCCGGGGTCTTCGGAGTTTTTCTTCGCCACGGCGGCAAAGCTGTCGGGCTGCTTTTTCACCTCGGCCAACAATGTCTGTGCTTTGGCTTTCGCCTTGTCGTGCTCTGCGGCGGGCGCCGATTTGGGAACGGAGACCAGGATATGGCTGGCGCGCCGCTCTTCGGCTCCGCTGCCGCGCGACGCGTTCTGTTCGTAGTAGGTCTTCAAGTCCTGCTCATTCACGGGCAGGCCTTTCTTCACGGCATCGAGGTCGAGCACCACATATTCGATGCTGGCCTGCTCAGGCGCCTGGAACATGCCCGGGTTGCCTTTGTAGAACGACTCGAGCTCCGCGTTGGTGGGTGTGACCTTGCCCAGGTATTCGGCGGTGCTGAACAGGGCCACCTGGATCTCGCGCCGCTCGAACACGGCATTGAGCGCGACGTTGGCCTGCGAGGCTGGTGCAAAGGCGGTGCCACCTACGCCCGCGATCACCTGGCGCGCCGACAGGTCGGCACGCACCTGGGACTCGTACATTTCAGGCGACATGCCCTGCGCCCCCACCAACTGACGATAGCGCGCCATGTCGAGCCTGCCATCGGGCCCTCGCAGCGAAGCGATCATCGGATCCTGCCTGAGCGCACTCTCGAGCCGTTGGTCGCTGATGATGAGTTTTGACTGGTCCGCGGCAGCAGCCAGCACCCGGTCACGCACCAGGGTCTCCAGCGTGTTGTAACGCGCCTCTGGCGCATCGAGCAGCTTGGGGTCGAGCGTGGGCATCTGCTGGCGCATCCGGTCGATCTCCCGCTTATGTGCGGCATCAAGCTCCGAGCGCAGGATCTCGCGGCCGTCGACCTTGGCCACCGGCTCCCCCTTGTCCTTGAACCTGTTGTACCCCTCAAGGCCGAACAGCACGAATGACGGAAAGATCAGCAAGAACAGCAGGAACTGCATGACCCGGGTGTGCTTGCGTACGAAATCAAACATGCTCTAACTCGGTTGACTGCAAAACACAAAAGGCGAACATCTGTTCGCCTTCGCTTGGGTGGTGGGTGCTGACGGGTTCGAACCGCCGACCTACGCCTTGTAAGGGCGCCGCTCTACCAGCTGAGCTAAGCACCCCACCGGGAAATCTTTTCGGCCCCGTTGGGTCAGTTCAGCGCATCCTTGAGCGCCTTGCCGGGACGGAACTTGGGCACCTTGGCAGCCTTGATTTTAATCGCTGCGCCGGTTCGGGGGTTTCGACCGCTGCGCGCTGCCCGTTTGCCGACCGCGAAAGTGCCGAACCCCACCAGGGAAACCGACCCGCCTTTCTTCAGCGTGGTCTTGACGGCACCGATCATCGATTCCAGCGCGCGGGTGGCGGCGGCCTTCGAGATATCAGCATGCTTTGCGATGTGCTCAATCAGTTCGGTCTTGTTCACAAGGAGCCCCCTCGTAGAGAGATGAGTTGACGGGAAAGTCTCTTCCAAAATAGTTTTTGTCTCCCCATCCCTGCGATCGCCATTGCGGCGCTTTTCAAGGCAAAGATGCGGGAGACGTCAATCGCGGCGCAAGCCGCTCAGTCGATTAGAGCCACGCCGGCAGACTGTGTCAATACAACATGCAGGTTTACAACACGCGGAGGCGGATTCTAGTCGCTTTTGCCTTGCGTCAATGCGGCGGTGCGAAAAAACGCATGCGATGGTGCGACCGGGGCCCTTACACCACCGCCGCGATTGCGCGTCCTACGTCGCTGGTGCCTGCCGTGCCGCCGATGTCCCGAGTGCGCGGCGCGCCACTTTGCGGATGCAGCACCTTTTCGATGGCGGCCAGCACGGCGTCATGCGCATTCTTGTAACCGAGGAACTCCAGCATCATCGCTCCGCACCAGATCTGGCCGATGGGGTTGGCGACGCCCTTGCCGGCGATATCCGGCGCGGAGCCGTGTACCGGCTCGAACAGCGAGGGGAAGGTGCGGTCGGGATTGAGGTTGGCGCTGGGCGCGATGCCGATGGTGCCGGTGCAGGCCGGGCCGAGGTCGCTGAGGATGTCGCCGAACAGATTGCTTGCCACCACGACATCGAAAAAATCGGGACGTTGCACGAAATGCGCCGTCAGGATGTCGATATGGAATTTGTCGACCGTGACGTCGGGGTAACCTTTGGCCATTTCGACCACGCGCTCGTCCCAGTACGGCATTGTGATGGCGATGCCATTGGACTTGGTGGCGCTGGTCAGGTGTTTCTTCGGTCGCGCCCGGGCCATCTCGAATGCGAATCTCAACACCCTGTCCACGCCGACGCGCGACATCACGGTCTCCTGCATGACGATCTCGCGCGGCGTGCCGGGGTACATGCGCCCCCCGATGCTGGAATACTCGCCCTCGGTGTTCTCGCGCACAATGTACATGTCGATTTCGCCGGGCTGGCGCGCACTGCCGTCGCGCCGTACCACGGGAGCAATGATGCCTGGCATCAGCCGCGCCGGACGCAGGTTCACGTACTGGTCGAACTCACGCCGGAACAGCAGCAGCGAGCCCCAGAGCGACACATGGTCGGCGATCTTTTCGGGCCATCCGACAGCACCGAAGTAGATCGCATCGTGGCCGCCGACACGCTCTTTCCAATCGTCAGGAAGCATCTTGCCGTGCTTCTCGAAGTAGTCCCAGCTGGAAAAATCGAAGTGATCGAACTGCAGGTCGATGCCGAATCTGGCAGCAGCCGCCTCCATCACGCGAATACCCTCGGGCATCACTTCCTTGCCGATGCCGTCGCCGGCGATCACGGCGATCCGCTTGGTGCTCATCTCATTGACTCCTGAAAAATCCGAAGGCCTCGTCCAGCAACAGCGCCGGCGCCTCCTCTGCAATGTAATGCCCGCAGGGCAGGCTTCGGCCGGTGACCTGCAGGGCGCGCTCACGCCACAGCGCCAGCACATCGAAGCACTGGCCCACCGCACCGTGCTGGCCCCACAGCACGCGCACGGGCGGGGCCAGCAAGCGTCCTGCCGCGACATCGGCCCTGTCGTGTGCGAGGTCGATCGTGGCGCCAGCCCGATAGTCCTCACAGATCGCCGGCGCTGTACCGGGAATCCGCGCGCACCGTTCGTATTCGGCCATGGCCTCGGTCGAGAAGGCGTCCAGGCCGGCATGGCGCTTGCCCATCACGCTGTGCACATACCGGACCGGATCGGACTCGATCAGTGCCTCGGGCAGCGGAGGCGGCTGGATCAGGAAGAACCAATGCCAATATGCGCGCGCAAACGCCTGCGAAGTGTTCTCGTACATCGACAGCGTCGGCGCGATATCCAGCAGCATCAGGCGTTCGACCGCCATGGGGCGGTCGGCCGCCAGGCGATGAGCCACCCGTGCGCCACGGTCATGGGCCAGCACCTGGAATCGGGCGAAATCCTGGTCTTGCATGACCGCCAGTGCGTCGAGCGCCATCTCGCGCTTCGAGTACGCCTCATGATCAGGACCGGCGACAGGCCGATCCGAGTCGCCGTAGCCACGCAGATCCATCATCACCACCGCGAATCTCTCGGCGAGGCGGTCGGCGACCCTATGCCACATCACGCAGGATTGCGGATGGCCGTGCAGTAGCAACAGGGACGCGCCCCGTCCGGCCCGCCGCGCACTCAGGCGAACGCCATTGCGTACCACTTCGAATCTCCGGAAAGCGGCCAGCATGTTCAGATTCTGTCACTGCACCCGACGCACGGCCAGGCTCACGCCAAACGCCGTGAGCGCCATGCCAACCAGGGTCAGGATGGAAATCGGCTCGGCGAACAGTTGCCACGCCATCAGTGCAGTGCAAGGCGGCACGAGGTACATCAGGCTGGTGACCGACGTCGCCGAGCCGCGCTGGATCAGCAGGTACAGCAGGGAACTGCCGCCCAGGGTGAGCGCCAGCACCGACCACGCCATGGCGCCAGCCAGTTCAGGGCCCCAGTCAAGGACCTCCGGTTCCATCAGCGCCAGTGGCAATGTCACTGCAAACGCCACTGCCAGCTGCACCAGACTGGCGCTGCGCACGTCGCAGGGTGCAAGGAAGCGCTTCTGGTACAGCGTGCCAGCCGTGACGCTCAACAGGGCGATCATTGCAAGCAGCACATTGATGCGATTGACTTCGCCCAGACCGAGCTTCTGCCACACGACCAGCGCCAGCCCGGCGAAGCCCAGGGCCAGGCCGCCCCACTGCCTGCCGGCCACCCGGCCACCGCGTGACGACACCCAGACGGCCGTGAGTACAGGTTGCAGCCCGACGAGCAGCGCCACCAGGCCCGCACCCATCCCCAGCTTGACCGCGGCCCAGACACCCCCGAGGTAGCCAGCATGCATCAGGATGCCCGTCACGGCCAGGTGGCCGAACTGGCGCCGGTCTGCTGGCAGGGGGGCCCGCGCCAGCGCAGCCCAGATGGCAAAACACCCAACCGACAACAGGTAGCGCAACGCCAGGAATTTCATCGGCGGCGCATGGGGCATGCCCAGCCTCGCCACGATGAATCCCGTGCTCCAGATCAGCACGAACATGATGGGCATGGCCCTGAGCAGGAGCTCCTGGCGGGAATCCGTCCTCATCACTGCGGGCTACTTCACGCGGTTGCGAATTTCCGGCAGCGCCTTCTGCAGGTAGTAGATCATGGACCAAACCGTCAGCACCGCGGCGATCCAGATCAGGCCTGTGCCCCAGATATGGGTGTCGATCTCGCCGAACAGCAACCCATCGAACAACAGGAATGGAATTGCCACCATTTGCGCAATGGTCTTGAGCTTGCCCAGCATGTGGACAGCGACGCTCTTGGAAGCGCCGATCTGCGCCATCCATTCGCGCAACGCCGAGATCGCTATTTCGCGGCCGATGATGATCAGCGCCACGAACACGTCGGCGCGGTTCAGGTGCACCAGCACCAGCAGGGATGCGCATACCAGGAACTTGTCGGCCACGGGATCGAGAAAGGCGCCGAACGACGATGTCTGGTTCAGCTTGCGGGCCAGGTAGCCGTCGAGCCAGTCGGTCAGGGCAAACACCACGAACATCACGGTGGCAACCAGGTTCTGCAGCCCCGGCGCCAACCCCAGGTAGAACACCCCGACGATCAGCGGGATGGCGACAATGCGCGTCCAGGTCAGGATCGTCGGGATCGTGAAGAACATGGCCCGATTCTGGCACGAGGCGCCTGCGTTGCCTGCCGCTCAGCGAAGTGCACGATAGATCTCCTCGGCCAATTCGCGCGAGATCCCCTCCACGGTGGCGATATCGTCGACGCCGGCAGCGGCGACGCCGCGGATGCCGCCAAAGCGCTGCAGCAGCTTGGCGCGCTTCCTGGCACCAATGCCCGGAATCTCCTCCAGGCGGCTGCCACCCACCCTCACCTTGGCCCGCCGCGCCCGCATGCCGGTGATCGCGAACCGATGGGCCTCGTCGCGAATCTGTGCCACCAGCATCAGCGCCGCCGAGTCCTTGCCCAGGTAGACCTTGGCCCGGCCGTCGGCGAACACCAGTTCCTCGAGGCCCACCTTGCGCCCCTCACCCTTTTCGACACCAACGATGGCGGCCAGGTCCAGCCCGAGTTCCGCGAACACCTCTCGCGCCATGGAAACCTGCCCCTTGCCGCCGTCCACCAGCACCAGATCCGGAAGCCTCGCCGTGGCCGTTTCCTTGCCATCGCCCGGTGGCGTTGCCTCGGGCGGGTCGCGCCCCGCCTCGGCCAGTTTGCTGTATCGGCGAAGCAACACCTGCCGCATCGCGGCGTAGTCATCGCCCGGGGTGATGTCGGCAATGTTGAAGCGGCGGTACTCGCTGTTCTGCATCCTGTGGTGATGGAACACCACGCAGGATGCCTGCGTCGCCTCGCCCGCCGTGTGCGAAATGTCGAAGCACTCGATGCGAAAGGCGTCAAGGTCGTCGGGCTCCAGCTCCAGCGCGTCGACCAGCGCGCGGGTTCTGGCCTGTTGCGAACCCTCCTCGGCCAGCAGTCGCGCCAGCTGGATTCCGGCGTTCTTTTGCGCCATTTCAAGCCACAGGCGCCGCTGCTCACGCGGTTGGTGCACCGCCGTGACGCGAACGCCGCTCTGCACTGAGAGCGCCTCCACCAGCGCGCGGTCAACCGGCTCGCTGGTGATCAGCGAAGGAGGCACTGGAACGCCCAGATAGTGCTGGGCAATGAAGGCCTCGAGCACCTGCCGCTCAAGCGGGTGCGCCGGCGCGGCGTCGGCCGCGCCGGCAAACTCGTTCAACGCCGCAGCATCCTCGACATGGGTCGGGAAGTAGGGACGGTCGCCCAGGTGGCGGCCACCGCGCACCATCGCAAGATTCACGCAGGCCCTGCCGCCCTGGATCTGGACGGCCAGGATGTCGGCATCGCGGTCCGACACGGTCTCCACCGACTGCTGGTGCAACACCGTGGACAGGGCCGACATCTGGTTGCGCAGCTCGGCAGCCTGCTCGAACTCCAGGCGGGTCGCATGCT
>JANYAN010000398.1 GCA_025361305.1 Burkholderiales bacterium | reverse complement strand
TTCGGCCTCCTCTATCCTCTCTCTCTATATCTATTAAATAATAATATATTATAATAGTTATGTAGAGAAGTACCCCTTTTGAATTAATCTGGTTTTAATTAATTAATTCAGACCCCCTTTAATTGACCCTTTTAGATACTTCTCCAGCCTAACTATTATTAGTTCAAATTATTCGGCGATTGTTCAATGATTTCAAGGGCTTAGCTCCTTAAAACCCATTATTTTTTCCTAACTATTCTTAACTATTCCGTTTCGATTAAGAGAAACTCAACAAAGTCAATCACTTAGCGTTTTCAGAAAAATAATAGCCCTTTGGCTAGACAATTCACCTCAATTAGCCCAGTTTCGCCACCCGGAACGGAGTATTGGCTATGAAACTACTAAAACAACGTGACACTGATATGTGGGAAGTTAAATTCAACAAAAAATACAAATTCTGGTTTATTATAAACTCACGTACAAAATATAGTTTAATGTACAAATCTAAACCCGAACCTAAACCATTTCAAACCAAATACGATGCTGAACTAGTAGCATTGGAATTAAATAATCTGGCAATCAATGCCCAAGCTGAATTAGACGAATATCTCAACGCCCAGGCCGCCCAGGCCGCTCAGGTTGCTAAGGCTGCCCAGGCCGCTCACCAGACACCTTCGGCGAACATGGGTGGTAGGGTAGTGCCCCAAGACACTCAAGACGCCTCTAAGCCCCTCACTCCGGCCAGATGGATCAACATCACGACCAAACATGAAAAAAATGACGGTTTCCTATTTTAGAAATGTCAACCCCTGAACCCTAAAAATGTTGGAAAATCCAAAGATAAATGTTTTGGTACGAATGTACCGATGCATTCATAAACTGCCTCTGACGGGCCTTAAAATGTCTCGCGATCACATATGTTTCTAACTTTGTTACAATTCGTGATTTGACATTTTTTCAATCTGATTGCACGCGCACACACATTCAATGTGGGCAGAAACTCGATCAAAATAATTTTCGATAGTCTCTTGACACCATCCTAAAAATGGCTTTTAAAGGTGATGCTTCATTCTTGATAAACGGTTCGCTTGGCTCTCGCCTCTAAGTCGTTCCCAGACAAGATGGAAACGGGGTTCCAGCCCATCCGATAGGACACCTGGGCTAAAGCGGTACTCACCCCTGCGAGCCTAAGTTAAATATGATTAAGTCAACTGACTGGCTCTAAGCCAGTCTATTAACTTAACCGGAGAACTACGATGCGCGTTACAATTTATTATGTTGATCCTGATACAAATGAAGAAAAAATTGAAAATGTAAGATACACCGATGAAATTGCAGAAAAT
This sequence comes from Burkholderiales bacterium, assembly GCA_025361305.1. GTDB lineage: Bacteria > Pseudomonadota > Gammaproteobacteria > Burkholderiales > Burkholderiaceae_C > Ramlibacter. The sequence goes on along the minus strand of JANYAN010000398.1, from coordinate 691 downwards.
GAAAATATGACGGATGAAGAAGCGGACTATATGGAAAATTGTTTGAAAACGAACGGCCGTTTTTATTTAAATTGCAATGCAACAAGATATTGCAATGTAACAAGATATTGCGCACCCGCTTAAGTCAACTGACTGGCTCTAAGCCAGTCTATTAACTTAACCGGAGAACTGAAATGACTGATAAAGTCAAAAATAGCGTGGAAAATCCTATGATTTTTAGCTTTTCAAAATCTAGTCGTACTGTAGCAGACTGGCGTAGTGAGCGCATATATCCTAACGAGTCTGTTTGGGCGATCATGCGACGTTGGGCGCGTGACCATGGCGCAGCGGGCGCGTGGCGAGCTAATGATTCGTATCGCCTTTTTTATCATGAAAATGGAAAGATACGTCAAAAATCATGGCGTTATTCAAAACCAATTAAATACGCTTAAGTCAACTGACTGGCTCTAAGCCAGTCTATTAACTTAACCGGAGAGACTGAAATGAACTACAATCAGACCGTCAACCGCTTAGTCCGCATCGAACTCACGTCCAAGGAGGCGGATGCGAGGCGTATCGTAATGCAGGAGCGCTGCGTCCTTATGGCCACATTCCAACGCCAGGGCGATCTAGCATCCGCTATCGTTGAGGCCAATCGCGTAGCTGATATGTGGACTTAATAGGATTGTTAATGATTGATTATGTTGATCGG
>JANYAN010000390.1 GCA_025361305.1 Burkholderiales bacterium | reverse complement strand
GACGAATCCCTGCTGACGGGTGAGGCCGCACCCTTGACCCGGCTGCCCGTGCCGCGGGAGGTGCCCATGGGCGAACCGGGCGCGGATGGCAGTCCCTTCGTGTTTGCCAGCACAGTCGTCACCAAAGGCGTTGGCCTGGCTCGTGTGGCAGCAATCGGTCCGGCAACGGCGGTGGGTCGCATTGGTGCAGCGCTTGCCGCGACCGAGCCGGCAACCTCGCAGCTGCAGCGCGGTTCGCGGCGGATCGTTCGGCAGCTGGCAGGTGCCGGCCTGGCCCTGGCCGTAGCGCTGGTCCTGATCGCATGGCTGTGGGATGGCCGCACGCTACTGCAGAGCCTGCTGCTGGGCATCGCCCTGGCCATGGCAATTCTGCCCGAGGAAATCCCGGTGGTGCTGACGGTGTTTCTGGCGCTGGGCGCATGGCGGCTGTCAAGGCAAAAGGTGCTGACCCGGCGCGTGCAGGCCGTCGAGGCGCTCGGGGCGATCACCGTGCTGGCTGTGGACAAGACTGGCACCCTAACGCAGAACCGGATGCAAGTGGCGCAACTGTGGGCCCCTGAACAAACCTTTCGCGAGGGCAACACCGCGACCTTGCCCGAAGAATTCCACGAAATGGCGGAATTCGCACTGTTGGCCACGCCGGTCGACCCCTTTGATCCGATGGAAAAGGCGATCGGGGCGTTTGGGCAGCGCTACCTCCATGGCACGGAACACCTGCACCGGGACTGGAAACCCGAGCAGGAATACGCCTTGTCTCCCGAGATTCTGGCCATGACCCACGTATTTCCGGCGACCAATCCGGCATCCCACCTATTGGCAACCAAGGGCGCACCCGAAGCCGTTGCCGACCTGTGCCACCTGGGCCAGCAAGAGCGCGCAATGGTTCAGTATCAGGTTCAGGAAATGGCGCAACAAGGGCTGCGCGTGCTGGGGGTCGCCCGCGGACAGTGGACCGGCGAGGGCCGCACGCCGGCCAGCCAACACGATTTCGACTTCCGGTTCCTGGGCCTGGTCGGTCTGGCCGACCCGCCCAGGCCCGAAGTACCCGCGGCCGTGGCAGCCTGCCGAAGGGCGGGGATTCGCATCATCATGATGACCGGCGACCACCCGGTGACGGCGATGGCGATTGCAAGACAGGTCGGGCTGCCCAACGACGTGCCGGTGCTGACCGGGACTGCGGTTTCCACCATGGACGATGCGCAATTGCAGCAGGCGCTGGAACGAGTCCAGATCTGCGCCCGCCTAGTCCCAGAACAAAAGCTCAGATTGGTGCGAGCGCTGCAACTGGCCGGCCAGAACGTCGGCATGACGGGCGATGGCGTGAATGACGCACCAGCCCTGAAAGCAGCCGACGTAGGGATTGCCATGGGTGAACGCGGAACGGATGTAGCGCGCGAAGCGGCGGCGATCGTGTTGCTGGAGGACAGCTTCGCCAGCATCACCGCGGCGATTGCGCAGGGGCGTCACATCGAGGACAACATCCGCGCGGCGATGCGCTTCATCTTCGCCGTGCACGTGCCAGTTGTCGCATTGGCGCTGGTGCCGGTATTGCTGCACTGGCCCCTGCTACTGCTGCCAGCCCAGATCGTATTGCTCGAGCTGATCATCGATCCGGCGTGCTCGATCATGTTCGAGGCCGAGCCGGCGGCCGCCGACCTGATGGAGCGACCGCCTCGAGCTGCGAACGCCTCTCCATTCGCTCTCTCCAATGTAGTCCTCGGTGTCATCCAGGGACTGGGCCTGGCTCTGGTCTTGCTGCTGGCCTGCGGCTTCATGGTCAGCTGGAACTGGATGCAGGCCGAGGTGCGCACGACGACGTTCCTGGGTTTGGTGCCGGGGCTGTTCCTGCTGGCTCTGGCACGCCGCGAGCCGACCCGGGCGGCCGCCGCGGGCGCGCGCAGGCTCAACCCCTGGTTGCTGCGGCTGCTGCTGGCCGTCGCCGCGATGCTGGCGTTGGCGCTAGGCGTGCCGTGGCTGCGCGGCATCATGGGTTTTGGCGTTCCCGCCCCGCAGGCACTCGGGGTCGTGGCGCTGATGCTTGCGGCCACCGAAGTGTGGTTGCTGGCCGTAGGATGCGCCGCGGCGTGGGCGCAGCCCAGGCCGCGCGGCGCCGGAGTTTGAGTTGGGTCAATGCATTGCGCCGGCTACTGGTCTAACTTGGCGTGACATTTTCAGCCAGGAGTTTGCATGACCGACTTGTTCGCCGATCGCGCGGCGGGCGGACGCATTCTGGCGCAGCTGCTCACCGGCTACGCCGGGCGCAGTGACGTGGTGGTTCTGGCGCTGCCACGCGGCGGAGTGCCAGTAGCACGGGAAGTGGCGCTGACCTTGAGGGCGCCGTTGGACATCCTGTTGGTGCGCAAGCTGGGTGTACCGCAGTCCCCGGAGTTGGCCATGGGCGCAATCGCCAGTGGCGGGGCGTTGTACGTGGATCCGCTGATCGTGGCCAGTGCGCATGTGGGGCGCGAACAGCTCGACGCAATCATTGCGGCCGAGGGCCATGAGTTGGCCCGGCGCGAAGCCCGGTATCTCGGCACCGCCAAGCGGCCACGCCTTGAGGGCAACATCGTCATCGTCGTGGACGACGGTATCGCCACCGGGGCGTCGATGTGCGCCGCACTGCTCGCGCTGAGATCGGCCAAACCAGCTTGGGTCGTGGTCGCCGTGCCCGTCGCGCCACGGGAGGCGCAAGAACGCATTGGCACGGCCGCAGATGAGTTCGTCTGCGCGCTCAGCGCCGACGACTTTCACAGCGTCAGTCAGTTCTATCGGGATTTTCGGCAGACCAGCGACGAAGAGGTGCGTGCACTGCTGGGGCTGGCCTGATGCGGCCCGCCAGTTTCACCTGAAACAACCGATCAGCCCTTGCCCGGGGCGGTGACCTTGTCGTCGTCGTCGGATCGGACGACCAGCACGGGCACCGGGGCCAGGCGAATGATCTGTTCGGCGCCGCTGCCCATCAGCATCCGTCCGATACCGCGCCGGCCGTGCGTGCCCAGCACGATGAGGTCGGCACCCCAAAGCTTGGCGCCTGTGGCAACGGTCTCCCCAAGGTGCTCGCCGAACTTGTCGAACAGCATATTGTCCGTTTCCACCCCTGCTGCCCGGGCAACGGCCATGCTCTGATCGAGAATCTTGGCGCCGCTTTCCCGCATGACCTTGATCAGCTCGCCCGAATAGCCGCCGAATGGGTCGTATCCGGACAGGTACGCCATTTCCTCCACCACGTGAATCAGGCGCAACCGCGAGCCGAACGCCCTGGCCAGTTCAATCGCCGTGGCCAGAGCGCGATTGGAAGTTTCGCTTCCGTCAATGGGAACGAGGATTCTTTTGTACATGGCGGGCTCCTTCGGTCATCTTACTGCTTGAGTCTGGTGGGTCCATGGCGGGGCAGCGTTGACCTGCATCAACGCCCGGCGGTCAGCTTTGGACCAAAGTTGCGCCGCGTGGCGGATTTCTGATTCTGGGCATGGCCGCCCTGTCGCTGGCGGGTTGCGCTCCCAGTTGCCGCGCGGGAGTTGGTGGTTCGAGACGCCGGTCGTGGTCAGCGACGACACGGTGCTGTTCCGCAATTTCGCCGGGCTGCCGCATATCGACCGGGTCGAACGCCAGACCAATCCTCTGGGCCCGTTCCAGCCGGCCGGCGAGGGCGTCGTGGCCGCCCTGCTGGACTGAAACGGGAAGGCCGCAGGCCAAGCCAGGCGGTCAGGGCGGGATGTGCGGTAAATTAGCCGAATGCTGCAAACCACGCCTGTGCCCGATTCGCCGCTGCCGTGGGTGGTCGGGGCGCCGCTACAAACCGGGACGCCCCAGGACATCAGCGCGCGGTTTGCCGGTCTGCTGGACTCGGCGATGGACGCCATCATCACCGTCGACGAGCAGCAGCTCATTGTTCTTTACAACCGGGCGGCTGAGCGGATCTTCGGCTGGCCCGGCGAGGCCGTTATCGGCCAGCCGCTGGACAAATTGATGCCGACGCGGTTTCGCCCCGGCCACGCCGACCAGATCCGGCGATTCGCGACTACCGGCGCCACATCGCGCCGGATGGGCGACGGCACGGTGCTCTATGGCCAGCGCGTCAGCGGCGAGGAATTCCCGCTGGAGGCCTCGATTTCCCAGCTGGATACCGCCGCTGGCCGGCTTTTCACGGTCATCCTGCGCGACGTCACAGAGCGGATGCGTACGCAGGAGGAACTGACCGCCGTGGCTGCCGCGGCCCATGCGATCCGGGAAGGCGAGAAGCGCCGCGTCGCCCGCGAACTGCACGACGAGCTTGCCCAATCGCTGACGGCCCTGAAGATGGACGCCATCTGGGTGCGCGACAACCTGCCGCCGGGAGCACAGGCCGTCCTGGCCAAACTGGGCGACATGCTTGGCATGCTCGACACGACGATTGCCGCAACGCGCCGCATTGCGGCTGACCTGCGGCCCTTGCTGCTCGACGATCTGGGCCTGGTACCAGCCATTGAATGGCTGGTGAACAACTTTACGCAGCGAACCGGCGTGCAGTGCGTACTTTCGGCGGACGAGGAAGTTGAGTTGCCCGAACCCTACGCAAGCGCGGTGTTCCGCATCGTTCAGGAGTCGCTGGCCAACGCGGCCAAGCACGCTGAGGCGACACAGGTCGTGGTGCAGATAGACCGTTCACCTGGGACGGTGATGCTGCGGGTTAGCGACAATGGCCTGGGATTCTCGCTCCAGGCGCCGCGCAAGCCGGCATCGCTGGGGCTGATGGGGTTGCGTGAGCGGGCGCACTTACTCAAGGGAACCATCACGGTCGACAGCGCGCCGGGGCAGGGCACGCGCATTGAGGTGCGCATCCCCGTGCAGGATACCGGGTCCGCGCCATGATTCGCCTGGTGATAGCCGACGACCATGCCATCGTGCGCGAAGGCCTCAAGCGCATCGTTGGCGCCATCCATGACATGCAGATGGCCGGGGAGGCGGCTGACGGCACCGAGGTCATGCAGCGCGTGCGCGAGCTGGATTTCGACCTGCTGGTCCTCGACCTGTCGATGCCCGGACGCAGCGGCATGGAATTGATCAAGCTTGTCAAGGCCGAAAAGCCCAAGGTTCGCATCCTGGTGCTGAGCATGCACCAGGAACTGCAGTACGCCGTGCGGGCCATCAAGTCCGGCGCCAGCGGCTACCTGACCAAGGAAAGTGCCCCGGCGCTGCTGGAGCAGGCAATCCGCAAGATTGCTGGCGGTGGGGCCTTTGTCACGGCCGACGTGGCCGAGCAGCTGGCCCTTGGCGCCATGCCAGGAAGCTCGAGCTTGCCGCACGAGGCGCTCTCCGACCGGGAGTTCCAGGTGCTGCGACTGCTGGTGGCCGGCGTATCCGTCACGGACATCGCAGGGCGCCTGAGCCTGTCGGTCAAGACGGTCAGCACGCACAAGGCCAACCTGATGCACAAGATGGGCCTGCACAACCCCAGTGAGCTGATCCGCTATGCGCTTAAGCACGGTCTGGCCGACCCGAGCGAGCCCTGAACCCACGACTTGCCCAGGATTGACGCCGGTCAAGCCAGTCCAGTCGCTGCCGAACTAAGGTCAGGGAGTCGCAACCTTCGATGGAGCGTTCCATGAAAGCCTTCCTGACCCAGCTTCTCGTCCACCTTGACGCATCGCCTCGCGCGGAGCAACGACTGGAAGTCGCGCGCCGCCTGGGGCAACAGCACGGCGCGGCCGTGGCTGCGCTCTATGCCGGCCTGCCGCCCCAGGTAGGGCAGACGGTTGTCATTGCCTGGAAGGCAACACGGGAGGCGGCCCGCGCCGTTACCGCGGCGGTCCCGTTGCTGCAGCGCGCGCAGCGCGTTCATATCGTCAAGTGGGACGACGGGCAGGAGGCGATCGAGGGAGCGCGGCTGGACCTGGCGGGCTATCTGAAATTGCGCGGCGTGGAGGCCACGTGGCATCGCGAAGGGCCGGAGCCCGATGCCTTAGGGGAGCACCTGCTGTCGCGCGCTTTCGACCTGGAAGCCGATTTGCTGGTCATGGGCTGCTACGGCCACAACCGGGCGCGTGAATGGGTGCTCGGCGGTACCTCGCGCACGGTCCTCGAGTCGATGACGCTGCCGGTGTTGATGGCGCACTGACGCTCGGCAGGATATGAGCGCCGCCAGTGAGCAGCCTGCGTTGGAAGCGGCTGCGCCGGCCTGGTGGCGGCAGGATGCGGCTACGGCGCTGGCCAGCCTGCAAACTTCAGCCGCCGGTCTGACCACGCATGAAGCCGGACAACGGCTGGCCCGCTGCGGCCCGAACCGCCTGGCTAGCGCCGGCCGGCGCCACCTGATCGCCGAAATTGCGCGGCGCCTGGGCAATCCCCTTGTCCTGGTACTGCTGGCCGCCGGCGGGGTCTCGCTGCTCACCGGCGAGGGTGCAAGTGCGGGCATCATCGCCGCGGTCGTCCTGCTCAGCGTGTTGCTCGATCAGGCGCAGCAGCATCGGGCTGAAGCGGCGGCCCAACGCCTTGGTGAGACCGTGGCGCTACGGGCCAACGTCGTTCGTGACGGTCGTTCCCGGGAGATCGACGTCGCTGCGCTGGTGCCCGGTGATGTGGTGCTGCTGTCGGCCGGCTCGCTGGTCCCTGCCGACGGCGTGCTGCTGCAGGCACAGGACCTTTTTGTGCAACAGTCGGTGCTGACGGGCGAGTCGTATCCGGTTGAGAAGACGGTCGGCGCTTCAGCCAGCGGCCCGACGATTGAACAGGCGTGCTCGGCGCTCTTCCTGGGGACGAGCGTTCTTTCGGGCTCGGCCACGTTGCTGGTGTGCCGGACCGGCATCCAGACCCAGATCGGCGCCATCTCGGATCTCGTGGTCGGCGATCGGGGCGATTTGGCCTTCGAAAACGATCTACGCCGCTTCGGTCACCTGATCCTCAGCGTTACGGTCTTCATGGTGCTCTTCGTCCTGCTCGTCAGCGGCATGACGCACCGCCCCTGGCTCGAGTCCTTCCTGTTCGCGGTGGCGCTGGCCGTTGGCTTGACACCCGAGTTGCTGCCCATGGTCGTCACGCTCAGCCTGTCACGCGGTGCAATGCGGCTGGCACGCCAGCACGTCATCGTCAAGCGCATGTCGGCAATCCACAACCTGGGTTCGATGGACGTGCTGTGCACGGACAAGACCGGCACTTTGACCGAAGCGCGAATCGAACTGGCGCGACACGTCGACACCGCCGGACGGGACAGCGCCTTCGTACTGGAGGGGGCATATCTCAACAGCTACTTCGAGTCGGGTATGCGCACTCCGCTGGAAGACGCCATTCTCAAGCATGAAGCCGTCGACACCGCGGCCTGGCGCAAGATCGACGAGGTGCCATTCGATTTCGAGCGGCGGCGACTGTCGGTGCTGCTCGAGTGCAGGCATGAGCGGCGGCTCATCGTCAAGGGCGCGCCACAAGACGTGCTGGTCCACTGCGACCAGTTCCAGGACGGGGATGACGCGCAACCGTGGACCGAATCGGCCCGCGCGCAGGCCGCTGCGGTGCTGCGGGATCTGGAATCCGGCGGCCTGCGTGTGCTGGGTGTAGCGTGGAAAAATGTGCCGGCCACACTGGACGACGCGGGGCTCAAGGATGAGAGCGAACTGGTATTCGTCGGATTTGCCGCGTTCCTGGATCCGCCCAAGGTCGATGCCGCCGCCGCGATCTCGAATCTGCATGCCAAAGGCGTGCACGTCAAGGTGGTGACGGGTGACAGTGACCTGGTCACGCGTCATGTCTGCCAGGCGTTGGGCATGCCGGTCAGGGGCGTGCTCACGGGCGACGAGATCGCGGCAATGGACGATCGCGCGCTGGCCCAGCGCGCGCAAAGAGCCAACCTGTTCTGCCGGGTCGACCCGATCCAGAAGAACCGGGTGATCCGGGCGCTGCGCGCGCGCGGCCACGTGGTGGGCTATCTGGGCGATGGCATTAACGATGCGCCGGCGCTGCACAGTGCCGATGTCGGGATTTCAGTGGACACGGCGGCCGATACGGCGCGCGCCGCAGCCGACCTGATCATGCTGCGACACGACTTGTCGGTGCTCGATGCCGCGGTGAGCGAAGGCCGCCGAACCGTCGCGAACACCCGCAAGTACATCCTGCTTGGCACGAGCTCGAATTTTGGCAACATGGCCAGCATGGCCGCGGCTGCGGTCTTCCTTCCATTCCTGCCGATGCTGCCGGTGCAGATCCTGCTGAATAACCTGCTGTACGACGTCATGTCCGCGTCGCTGCCGCTGGATCGGGTGGACGCGGTCGACATCGCCGGGCCGCAGCAATGGGACATGGACCAGCTGCGCCGCTTCATGTTCGTGATCGGGCCGGTCAGTTCCCTGTTTGACCTGGCCACGTTCTACGTCCTGCTGGCAGTGCTGGGCGCATCGCCAACGCAATTCCAGTCGGGGTGGTTCATCGAGTCGCTATTTACCCAGGTGCTGGCGGTGTTCGTGATCCGCACACGCGGTGCCGCTCTGGCTGGCCGCCCGCATCGGGTGCTGTGGGCAATGGCGGTGGGAGTGCTCGCGCTGGCAGTGATGTTGCCTTTCACTCCGCTGGCCGGACTTTTCGGTCTGGAACCGCTGCCGCCGCTGTTCTACGGTGCACTGCTGGCGATGACCGTGGCTTACCTGGTGCTGCTCGAAGGCGTGAAGCGTCAATTCTGGCGCCTCGCCGGGCGCGGTGGAAAGTCCTCAGGACGCATCCGGATTCGAGGTCGGGGTTGACCCGTATCAACGCCCGCGGGCTTGCGCAGCGCTATGGTGGATCCAGTGGCAGGCGCGGCACGCTGCCCACAACATGAACGGACACCAACATGAAACCCAACTGGATCCTGATTGCCAACGCCACTCATGCCCGCCTCCTGGTTCAAGAGAGCGGTAGCCCCATGGTCGTCTTGCAGGGCTTTGAACATCCACAGGGCCGAAGCAAGATCAGCGAGCTTGCCGACGACCGGGCTGGACACGACAACACAGAGCGGAACTTTGGCGGGACGGCCTACCAGCCACGCGTGAATGCCAAGCAGAAGGAGCACATCCGGTTTGCCCGCGAGCTGGCAGATTTCCTCGACAGTGCGGCACAACAGGCGAGCTTTCATTCACTGGTCGTCTTTGCCTCCAACCCATTCATGGGCGAACTCAAGGCCGAGCTGGGCGTGGCGGCAACCCGGCTGTTGGCCAGCACGCACGACATCGACCTCACCAGCTTCGGCCTTACCGAGGTGGAACAGCGAATCCAGCACGAACTGGCGAATTGAGCGGCCCCTGAGGGCCGCGCCGCTCTGGGAATCGTCCTAAAGGCCCTGGTCCGCACGGCAAGGCGTTTACAGGACTCGTCCGAGCCCCAGATTGGGCGCCCGCCGATGGGCCCGGGCGGCAATCGCGGCCACAGTAGAGCCATGCCCCACCGCGCCATCCCAGTCAAGGTTTTTCTCGCCGACGATTCGGCCATGATCCGCGAGCGTGTCGCGGCAATGCTAGGTGCCGACGCGATGAAAGTCGTCGGGCAAGCCGAAACCCCCCAAGGATCGATCGACGGCATCCTGGCAGCCCGACCGGACGTGGTCGTGCTGGATGTCCAGCTCGAGGGCGGCTCGGGTCTGCAGGTACTGCGTGCGGTGCATCAGGCCGCGCCGGAGATTGCGTTCGTCGTTTTCAGCAATAACTCCGCCCCGGCCTACCGCAAGCGCTATCTGGGCGAGGGCGCAGTGCGCTTTCTCGACAAGAGCACCGAATTCGATCAACTCACCCAGGCGATCGCAAATGCGTCGCGTCCTACAGCGCACTGACGTTCTATGTTCGTTAGCGAACTGACCCAACCCGACCGAAGCTTCATAGCTCAATCGCCAATCCAGCAAGGGAACGAAACCATGTCCTCCGCAACCCTCGAAGCTCCGGTCCGTGCCATCCGGATCGCGCCTTGCCCTGCCACTGCCCAAATGGCGGCGGTGACGCCGCTCAAGACAGCTTGCTCGAGTTGCCACCTGCGTGACCTGTGCCTTCCGTGCGGCATGACCGGCAGCGACGTCGAACGCCTTGACAGCCTGATGTTCACGCGCCGCCGCGTCAAGGCCGGCCAGGCGCTGTACCACGAGGGCGACCGCTTCGCCTACATGTACGCCGTGCGCAGCGGCACCTTCAAGTCCAGCCTCACGCTGGTCGACGGCCGTGAGCAGGTCAGCGGCTTTCACATGGCCGGCGAGCTGATGGGACTGGATGGGGTTGCCCACGGCACCCATGCCAGCAGTGCCACCGCGCTGGAGGACACCGAGGTCTGCGCCATTCCCTATGCACACCTGACTGAAGTGGCAGCGGCGAACTCCGGCATGCAGCATGTCGTCAGCCGGCTCATGAGTCGCGAAATCGTACGCGAGCACAGCCTGATGATGCTGCTGGGCAGCATGAATGCGGAAGAACGGCTTGCCGCCTTCCTGCTCAACCTGGCGCAACGGATGAAGGCCCGTGGCTACTCATCCAGCGAGTTTCACCTGCGCATGTCGCGCCAGGAGATCGGCAGCTACCTGGGCATGAAGCTCGAGACCGTCAGTCGCACGTTCTCTGCATTCCAGCAGCAAGGCTTGCTCGAGGTGGACAAGCGCCACATCCGCATCATCGATCCGGCCGGCCTGACACGTTCGTTCGAAACGCGCCTGCATTGAGCGCGGCGCCGCGGTGAAGTACAAGGACTATTACGCGGCGTTGGGCGTGGCGCGCGATGCCGACCCGGAACAGATCAAGAAGGCCTATCGCAAGCTGGCGCGCCAATATCACCCCGATGTTTCCAAGGACGCGAATGCCGAGGCCCGGTTCAAGGAGGCTGGTGAGGCCTACGCGACGCTGAAGGATCCGCAAAAACGGGCAGCGTACGACGAACTGGGCCGGCGTCCGGCAGGTGAAGAGTTCGCACCTCAACCCCAATGGAGTCGCGAACATGGATCGGCCGGCCAGTCGTTCGACGGCATCGACTTGTCCGACCTGCTTTCCGCGCTGGGTCGCGGACGCCGGGGCAGCCGGCACAGCGCCGGGCCCACGCCCGGGCGAGACTTCGAAACCACCGCGCGCATCAGCCTGGAAGACGCCCACCGTGGGACCACGGTCAATCTCACCCTGGCGGCTCCCCAAGGCGAACGCACTCTCGAAGTGACGATTCCTGCCGGCGTTAGCGAAGGCCAGAAGCTGCGGCTGCGCGGCAAGGGTGGCGAGGGGCAGAACGGCGGAGCCGACGGCGACATCTATCTGCATATAGCCCTGGCGCCACATCCAGTGTTTCGGGCAGATCGTCACGACCTGTACTTTGACCTGGCCCTTGCACCCTGGGAGGCCGCGTTGGGAGCGGACGTGGAGGTTCCCACGCTGGACGGTCCGGTACTTCTGACCGTGCCAGCTGGCACCCGCACGGGCCGCAAGCTGCGGCTGCGCGCGCGCGGGCTGTCCAACGGAAAGGGCGGGCACGGCGATTTGTATGCAGTCGTCCACGTCGATGTCCCGGCGAGCCTGACCGAACGCGAGCGGGATTTGTTCAGTGAGCTGGGACGCATCTCGCACTTCAGGCCACGCTCTGTCCTTGCCAAGGAGGATCCGCATGAAACGACAGCAGGCTGAATGGGCCTGGCTCGACGCGCGCGAAACCGTCACGACGGCGGAACTGGCCCGACTGTGCGGCCTGAGCGCCGCTGAACTGGATGAACTGGTCGAGTACGGCGCACTTGCCCCGCTCGCTGCGACGCCGCTACAGCGTGTTTTCAGTGCCGAATGTGTCATGTCCCTGCGCACTGCCGGCAAGATGAGGGCCGACTTCGATCTGGATCTGTTCACCGTTGCGATCGTGCTGGACTATCTCGGCCGGATCGAAGGCTTGGAGCGAGAGCTCAAGTCATTGCAGGCGCGCGTGCCAGCCCATTCGGGCCTGCTTCGGGACGACCCGCCGTCCTAGGCCGCAGCCGGCGTTGCGCCCGCGAGCGTGCCGCGCAGGTGCAGGTGTCGGCGCAACGCTCCCATGTCCAGAATCCGCAGCTGGCGCAGGTTGATGTCTATGGCGCCTTCGTCCACCAGGCGGGCGAACGTGCGGCTGACGGTTTCGAGCTTCATGCCCAGGTAACTTCCAATTTCGCCGCGGCTCATCCGCAATACCAGGTCGACCGGTGAGAGGCCCCGGGCATGCAGGCGTTCCGACAAGTTGATCAGAAGCGCCGCCATTCTCTGCTCGGCACGCATGCTGCCCAGTAGCAGGACGATACCGTGCCCACGTACGATTTCCCGGCTCATGATGTGGTGCAGGTGCAGGTGCAG
>JANYAN010000377.1 GCA_025361305.1 Burkholderiales bacterium | reverse complement strand
GCGTCGGCATGACCAGCGAAAGAACCCATCCGGCAAGGAGCAGCAGGCGCATGGCTCAACCCGTCCCGAAAAGCGAGACATCGACAACACCCACCGCGAGGTGGGCAACGAGGTCAGGGCCGGCGTTCGGCCAGGGTCGGGTTCGGGTGAGCCGGCAGTGCGCCGGCGGGGTCGGATCAGGTCGTAGTGCGGGTCTCTGGCAACGGGCGTGTCAGCCCGCGCGTGGCAAGCGCCATCGTGCAGAACGGTCTGCCATGTTGAGCCGGGCCTGCCGCAGGACGAGGCCGTCGGCGTCCTCGAACTGGCGGCACAGCGCCACGCAAGCCGTGGTCAGCTGGTCGAGCTGGAACTTCGGGTTGGGGTGCCGATTGGCCGGCGAGCGTTGCACGGCCAGCAGCAGGTCGTACTGCTGGCGCCACATCGATTCGCGGCGGCGCGGTGTCTGTGGCGAGCGCAGCACGAGCTTGGTGCCGAGAAGGTCGAAGATGCGAGACACCGCGTCCTCGTGCAGGAAGACCAGCGACACGCAGGCGCTGATCAGGTCCGGGAAGCGGAAGGTCGGCGAGACGTTGTCGTCGCTGCGCAGCAGGCCATAGAGCCATTCGTGCTCTTCGAGCCAGAGCCGGGTTTCGATGGTGTCCGGGTGCTCGGCTTCGACGGCGCCGTGCACGGCGTGTTCCTGGCGGGTGATGGGCAGGGCGGTGAACATGGCGCATCCCTTCGGTCGGTGGCTGCGGGTGGGGCTCTGTTGAGCGCGTGACCGAAGGGTAGGCCGGGGCGAGTAGCCGGGGCGGGTGGAATGCGGGGTTTGTGAGGGGGGTTTCGGGATCGGTGGGCGGGGCTGCGGTGACACCACCTGATCGAACGCCAAGTTGTCAGATCAGGCCCGCGGTAGTCGAGCTACTACATGAAGAACCGGAACTGGTACGGCGCGTTGCCCAAGACATTCATGCGCTTGACGACGCGAGCGAGTACTTTGGCGTATTCGAGGGTCACAGGCAGCGGGTCATACAGGGCGTCGTTGTTCCAGTCCATCTTCGAGAGAGCAAGGATGGCCCAAGCCGACTCGTCCCACGCACCATGACCCGCATGCCTAACCAAGCGCAAAGGTCGAGGGGTACTTCGAGCCCCTTGAAAGTACGCGCCTTTGTCACTGATCTTTCGAACGCTGCCATGCGTCCACAGGAGCGCCTCGGCGGGGCCAATGCCCAACAATGTTCCGCGTTCGACAGGAAAGGCTGCCGCAGTGCCCTTGGTCGTGCCCGGGTTGCCCTCGATGCGGACGCCTCGCCATCCGACATCCTCAACAATCTGCACCAGATCCACGGCCTCGCAAAGGTGCAAGGCCTCCATGCAACCATCGACTTCGTCGCGTTTGAACTCGGTGGTCTTGTGGATCATTACCCTTCGAGGTGACTGGCCTCTATGTCGGCGCCTGTACAGGTCCATGGCTCGGGTCATGACCCGGAACATCTCGGTCCGCGACAAGAACGGGTTCTCTCGCTGCACCTCGAACTCATGCGCGTCGTAAGCCACGAACTCCAAACCTGAGCCCTCAGAATCGAAGACTTGGCTGCAGCAGGTCACGAACCGTGGGCGATTCGAACTCGAAGATCGAACGGCATAAGAAATCCCAATGTAGGCAGTGTCGGGGTCGGTGTCTGCTAGCTTCCAGGGCACTCCGCCGGCTTTGGCGTAGAGCGCCAAGCCGATGCGCCACATCACGCTGGCTCGATGGGGATAGGCCAGAGCTTTATCTTCGCGCACCAGTTGAATCGGGAGCCGACGCGCCGCTGCGAAGGCCTTGAGGTGATCATGAAGATCAAAGTCGTCTTCAGGTCCCCCGGTGTAGCCGGCAGACCACCGTCGCGGGATGTAGATGAAAACGACATCGAAGTCCAATCGACGCGCGTCAAGGCCTTGAATGGTGCGGACCAAGCGCTCGGCCAGCACAACGTGAGGCGTTGCACTTTCGTGGAAGTCTCCTTCTAGCTCGTCATCGAGTTCGACATGGCAGGCGCCGCCGGCTGCACGCATGTGCAGTCCAAATACGCCGTGGAAGCCCGGCCAATCAGGCAAGTAGTCCGCGCGCTCAGTTGCCTTGGTCGGGGAGTTCAGCTCCTTCATGAAGCCGTAGAGCAGCTTGCTCTCGCTCGCTGGCGCAATCGTGGCCACCCGAATGGGATCGGGCATCAGTCCGCTGGAATATGGGCCAAACCGCAGCAGACCCAGAAGGGGATGAATGTCTCGGTCTGTCTGCCGCTCGGGGTGGAACGACAGCTTGGGCTCCGCCAGGCAAATATGAGAATCCAGCTGACTGGTCATGCGCTTGCCCTTCTTGAGAAGCCGTTGGCTTTTGACAGCCTGAACACGGCATCCACGCCATCGCCAATTGGCATCGCTCTCAACTCGCCGCCATCGCCAGCGAGCATCTCAGACCAGAACGCGATCAGGTCATTGAGTTGGCGGTTGTAGCGCTTCACGGTACGCTCACGCGAGAAATCTGCTGCGACTGACTTGTTTTCGTTTGTCAGGCCGTGGAAGATCGCGCGAGGCTCAAACAGCAACCATAGCTGGTCGTTGGCCCAGTCCAGTCGCGACGAAACACCTTCGCGCCACAGAAGTCCGGGGGCTTCCTTGATCGAGCCAGACAGCGTGCCAACCAGTTGCCGCAGGGGGGCCCACTTTGCTTCCGCGGGATCCGTTGGAGTGAGCAAATCCGAGCTTCGCCGGCGGAGGAGATCGAGGGCCCGAGAACGTGATATCGCCCGAGTCAGTGCATCGCGCAACAACCCACGTTCACCTGACTCGTACCTCAAACGGCGAGGTTCAATGGTGTGCAGATCAAACTCTGTGATTCCATGCGCCTGAAACGCCGATCGAACATCCGTGTCCGCTCCAAAAGCCAGAACCCCTGACCTTGTACGAGCGACCAGGATATCGACCTTCGAATCGGTGACCGCTTTCCGCACATCGGCGAGCCCTCCAATTTCGCAAACTATGCGCCTGCAATGCAGCGGCACTTGGGCCAGCGGTAGACCGTTCAATCGAATGACGGGCCAGTTCGTCTTGCCGGCGATTCGGGGTGCGGCACTCCAGCGCTGGCGGTCACCACCGAATGCGTCCAGTGCAGCGGTGTCAAGCCCGCTGCTTACGCGAACGAGGTCGCGCAAGGCCTCGTCAAAATTGTCCACCCGAACCAAGCCTGATTCGACTCCTGCATTGCGGGCTCGGTCCAGCACTTGAGTCACGCGTGAAAACGGCGGATCGTCGCCGCGATGAAGCCAGAACAGGCCGGCGGGGAGTGCTCCAGGCTGCGTCACTGCCTCGTCGAGGGCGTCCATCACGGACGAGTCACGTCCACTGTATCCACCGACCACCAGGCCAAACCTTCGGCAGCTATCGATCAGGACTTGGCGAAGCCTTTGGTCTTGATGGCGCAGCTCATCTGCGGTGTTCTTGAGCCGCCGTGACCGAAAGTCGCCGTGCAACTTGATCTCGACAGGCCATCGTCCCTCCGAAATGCACTGGGCTGCAAGGTCAGGCGCATCCAACGACACGGTAGTGAGCGTCCCGGTAGTCTCGAAGACCTTCGCGCATGCGTCCGCTACAAGGGGATCGAAGTTGGTCGTCCAGACAACTCGAGCTGCCTGTCCGCGCATTAGAGTTGCCAATGCGAGGTGTCCATAGGACGGCCTTGCGCCTGCCATTTTTGAGTCCAAGAAACTTCGACGATCCGTCTCGGACTGAAATGCCGCTTCAAAGAGCGCCGCGTATTCGTCGGCGGCGCCGCTTGCAGGAAGATTCCCTGCAGAGTCGATATGTGCCTGCAGGCGAGCCTGAATCATCGGGCTCGTCAGATCGGCGACGGTTTCGAGGGCGACGCGCCGCTGGCTGACAAAGAGCCGCTGCTTGAACTCCCAAATCATGTCCCAAGCGGTCGGGATTCCCGCGGACGCCGAAGCACCGGCGCCGAGCAACCACATGAGATTGCCTCCCCGAAGTGAGAACCTGCGGGCGAAGTCATCGGCTTCGACCAGCGTCGGCTTGGCTTCGGGCTGATCGGCAGTAGTCATCTGGCAGCGTTCGGCATGTCGGTATTGAGGAGTCAGGCGGGACTTGCCGGCGGCTGTCGTGTCTCGGGTTGACCTCGCCCGCGCAACGCCTCATACAACATCGCCGGCCCGAGAAGGATGTCCTTCAACCCATCCCTTACCCGCTGCGAATCCAGCGCCTGCGTGCTCATGGTCGTGTGCGCGGCGAACGCGTCGATGATGGCGTTCATCAGTTCACTGTTCAGGTCGGGTGAGTTCGCAAACTGTTCCTTCGAGTTGTTCGCGGCCTGCTCGGCCAGCACCTCGGATTCAAGCAGCTTGCCCTTGATCACGTTGTTGACGTAGACCAGCCTGTCGTCGTCTGTCAGCTCGCCCTCGAACAGGTCGTTCACGCGCTCGATGATGTCGGACAGATAGGCGCGTTCCTTCTCGCGCACCTCACCGCCGCCGGCCTCGGTCAACGGGTCCAGCGTCGGGTACTTGTCGCCTTGCAGCGCCAACCCTTGTCGGCCTCGGTCCCGCAGCGTGTGGTGCGTCAACACCACCTTTGACAGGTCGATGCCCTCACGTTCGCGGCCGAACTCCAGCAGCGGCAGCAGCCGCTTGAAGAAGATGAAACGCTTCTCGATGGCGGTGTTTCCGTAGTCGAAGATCTGCGACAGAAACGCATACATGCGCTGGAAGGCGCCCATGTCACCCTTGAACAGCACCAGGGCGTTCAGCTCGCCCTGCGCAGCTTCGACAGCAGCCGCATCGTTGACGGCTTGTGCCGCCTTCAGCCTGTCCTGGGCCGTCTTGTATCGATGCAGCAGGCGCGACACAACCGGCTCCAACGCACCCGTCAATTCGCTCTGCCTGGCGTTGGCCTTCAGCTCCACCGCCACGACGCGGTCGACCTCGAACTCGTCGTAGTGGCCGGCAGCATCCAGCTTGGCGCGCAGGTCGAACACCAGATGCGGGTCGGTCACGTCCGCCAGCGTCGCGGTCGCGTAGTAGGTCTGGAAGGCCTGCAGCACCTCCTGCGGGTCGTTGACGAAGTCGACGACGTAGGTGGTGGTGTCCTTCAAGCCATGGGCGCCGCGGTAGGCACGATTCAGGCGTGACAGGGTCTGCACCGCCTGGATGCCAGCCAGCCGCTTGTCCACGTACATGCCGCACAGCAGTGGCTGGTCAAAGCCCGTTTGAAACTTGTTGGCCACCAGCAGGATCTGGTACTCGTCGGTGCCGAAGGCCTCACGCATGTCTCGACCGCGCAGACCGGGATTCAAAGTGGGGCTGGTTTCGGTGAACGGGTCGGGGCCCGAAGTCGGGTCGTTCACCTCGCCCGAGAACGCCACCAGCGTGCCGATCTTGTAACCCTGGGCCTTGATGTACTTGTCGATGGCCAGTTGCCAGCGCACCACTTCCTGCCGGCTGCTCACCACCACCATCGCCTTGGCGTGGCCGCCCAGCAGGGGCTGCACGCTCTCGCGGTAGTGCTCGACCACCACCTGCACCTTCTGGCTGATGTTGTACGGGTGCAGCTTCACCCAGCGCATGATTCCCTTCAGCGCCTCGCTGCGTTCGACGGACTTCTCGTCGTACTCCTGCCCGTTGTGCGCCAGCCTGAATGCGAGCTTGTAGGGCGTGTAGTTCTTCAGCACGTCGAGGATGAAACCCTCCTCGATGGCCTGGCGCATCGAATAAACATGGAAGGGCGCAGGCAGGTTGTCTGCACCTGCCGGACGCGACGGGTCGGGCCGCGTGCCGAACAACTCCAAGGTCTTGGCCTTGGGCGTGGCCGTGAAAGCGACATAGGTGATGCCGCTCTCGGCGGCGCGGCCGGCCATCTGCGCGGCCAGCACGTCCTCGGTGCTCACCTCACCACCATCGGCCAGCTCGCGCAGTTCCTCGGCCGACAGTACCTGCTTCAGCCGGGCTGCCGCCTCGCCGCTCTGCGATGAATGCGCCTCGTCGGCGATCACCGCAAAGCGTTTGCCCTGCGTGGCGGCCAGTTCCTGCACCGCCTTCAGCGCGAACGGAAAGGTCTGGATCGTGCAGACGACGATCTTCTTGCCGCCCGACAGCGCAGCCGCGAGCTCGCCGCTCTTGCTGCCGGCATCGCCCTTGATGGTGGCCACCACGCCGGCCGTGCGCTCGAAGTCGAAGATGGCGTCCTGCAGCTGCGAGTCGAGCACCGTGCGGTCGCTGACCACCAGCACCGTGTCGAACAGCTTGCGGTGCTGCGCGTCATGCAGGTCGGCCAGGAAGTGGGCCGTCCAGGCGATCGAGTTGGTTTTTCCGGAGCCGGCTGAGTGCTGGATCAGGTACTTGCCGCCAGGCCCGTCGCGCAACACCGCCGCCAGCAGCTGCCGGGTGGCGTCCAGCTGGTGATAGCGCGGATAGATCATGGCCTTGAGCCGCTTCTTGTCGTCGCGCTGCGCCACCATGTAGCGGCCGATGATTTCCAGCCAGCTGTCGCGGGCCCACACCTGGCGCCACAGGTAGGTGGTGCGGTGTCCATCCGGGTTGGGCGGGTTGCCGGCGGCTCCGTCGTCACCCAGATCGAAGGGCAGGAACGAGGTGTCGGCACCGGCCAATCGGGTGGTCATGCGCACGTGGTGGTGACTGACGGCAAAGTGCACCAGTGCGCCCGACGGAAAGCCCAGCAGCGGCTCGGCGCTGCGTCCCTGGCTCGAGCGAATCACGGGGTCACGGTCGAAGCGGTATTGGTCCACCGCGTCGTCCACGCTCTGCGTGAAGTCGCTCTTCAGCTCGGCAGTGGCCACCGGCAGGCCGTTCAGAAACAGCACCAGGTCGATGGTGTTTTCGTTGTGCAGCGAATAGCGCACCTGCCGCACCACGCGCAGGCGGTTGGCGCCATAGCGTGCCAGCGTATCGGAGTTCATCGCCAGGGCGGGCTTGAACTGCGCCAGCGTCACCGGCTGGCGCAGGCCCAGCAGTTCCACACCATGGCGCAGCACGTCCAGCGTGCCGCGGTCGTCCAGGCTCTTGCGCAGGCGGTCCAGCAGGGTGGCTTCAGCGGCGGCGCCGTGGTTCTTGCTCAGCGCGGCCCAGGCGGTGGGCTGGGTGGCCTGCACCCAGGCCAGCACATCGGCGGGGAAGAGGGCGCGGGCGCGGTCGTAGTGGGCGGCGTCGCCCTCGGCGTGCAGCCAGCCGGCCGCAGCCAGGTCGGCGCAGATTTCGTCTTCGAAGTGGATCTCGCGGTGCAAGCTCATGGCACGAAGCGCCCCACAAAGTCGGCGGGCGACAGGATCGGGTAGGCGTCGGCCAGAACCAGCAAGTCCTTGTCACCCGTGACCAGGAAGTCGGCCGCCGAGCCGATGAGCAGCGCAAGGATCGGCAGGTCGTTAGGGTCGCGCAGCTTGGCCGCGCCGGCCTGCGCCAGCATGTCTGCATCGACGCGCAGCAGTTCCGCGCGCACCCCTATCGTGTCCAGGAAGTCGGCCAGTTCGTTGGGTGCCACCTTCAATCTGGGCGCCAGGTGTTGCCACGTGCGCACCAACTCGTCGAGCACGAAGTCGGATATCACCAGGTCGAAGACCCCGGCCCGCCAAGCCTTGACCAGGCGCGACGGCGGCCCGCCGGGAAACAGCAGGCCCGAGACCAGCACGTTGGTGTCGAGCACAAGCCGCACGTGCAGGCTCAGCGCGGCGTTTTGGACGTGGCCTTTGCTTTCGCGCCCTTGGTTCTTTCGGCGCTGGCCCCGCGCTTGGCGCGCTTGGCAGGGGTGACCGCTGCTGCCGGAAGGGCAGGCAAGCGACCTGACGCTCGCCAGGCGTTGGCAGTTTCGCGGCGCGCCAGCGCGGTGGCCCGTTCGATCTCGGCCAGCGCCACGTCTTCGGGCACGTCGGCGTAGCTTTGCTCCAAGCGGTCACACAGCGCATCGAACCGATCCTGCATGCGCCGGATGCGTTCGAACAGGCGGGCGTCGATCAGCGCCGCTACCGGCTTGCCGTCCTTCTTGATCAGGACGCTGTCGTTGCGGTACTGCACGATGTTGAGCATCTCGCCGAGGTTCTGGCGGAAGGCGACGGCGCTGGTTTCAGTGATCACGGCGTGCTCCTATGACCGTTATGGTCAGTATGATTCAGCTTAGCATGAAGCGGGCGCGCTGTCGTGGGCATGGCAGAGGGCGAGAACACGAATCAAGCGGACGGCTGCCCCCCGCACGTCACGTCAGGAAGCGATGTCGGCGGTCTCGGCCAAGGCAGTATCGCGCAGCGCTTGGTGACGCACGTCGATCTGCCCGATGACGGCGGCGGAGATCAAGGCAGTGCGGCGCTCGCGCAGGAGTGCACTCGCATGTTCGGCCTCGAGTAGCAGACGGTCGATTCGCTCCGTCTCGTTGTCCAGAGCGGAAACAATGGCGGCTTGCTCTGAAATGGGGGGTACCGTCAGTTTGAATTTCCTGATGATCCCGGCGCTCAGGTTCATTTGACTTGTCTCATTGCCAGCATCGCGGACGTATTCGTATGCGGCAATGAAGAAATATCGGGCGAAATGTGGGTTTACGAACGGCCCGAACGAGATAGCCGAGCAGGCTTGGTTGTAGGCGCAGGCGATTTCGAGCACGGCAACGCGGCCCCTGGTGACGCCCTGTCCATACATGGCCATCAAGAGCGTTCCTGGTGGCGCAACCTTGGCCGCTGAATTCGCGAGGCCAAGGTCTGTGATGAATTCCTCGGCTGCACGGATCGGGTGATAGTTGATTTCGCCAGTCTTGAGCCAGGGTGTTTCGCCGTTCCAAAACGCCGGATTCGCTCTATCCGGGGTCGCCCCTGTTTCGATGGCGGCAACGTACCCTAAAGCGCTCACCCGCCAGTGGGTCGGCACAGTTCCAAGCCACTCTATGTGGCGGCCGGCCGAACAATGACCACTGGTTCCGGGGAAGCAATGACCAGGGACGGAAGGCTGCGTTGGTTGCAGCCGTTTGTGGATAAGTGTAGGGCTTGGCCTGTTTGTTGAGCTCCTCGTTGTGTTGATGGTTGCGCGTGGCAAGACGCGTAGGGCGTAGCCCGTAGCGGCTTGCCACGCGCGGCGACAGATCAGGTGTCGTCCTGCGGTGCCTCCGACTTGCTCCCCTTACGAGCCTGCTCGCGCGCCTTGATGCGCT
>JANYAN010000365.1 GCA_025361305.1 Burkholderiales bacterium | reverse complement strand
TCAATCTGGTCGTAGGCGCGCGCTTCGCCGCCAAACTTGGCCGCCAAGACCGAGGTCAGGGCCGCCGTCAGTGTGGTCTTGCCATGGTCCACGTGGCCGATCGTGCCCACGTTGACGTGAGGCTTGGTCCGCTCAAATTTTCCTTTTGCCATTTTTCGACTCCGAAAATGTAACTAGATCAACAACCATCGCCGTGCGACATCGAACCGCGCACCGCCTGTCCTGGTGCCCTTGGCGGGAATCGGACCCGCGACCTCCCCCTTACCAAGGGGGTGCTCTACCACTGAGCCACAAGGGCGAAATTCCTTCGCCGATACTCGCCAAAGCGCATGGAGCGGGAGACGGGAATCGAACCCGCGTCATTAGCTTGGAAGGCTAAGGTTCTACCATTGAACTACTCCCGCATCGGGTGACGTTTGTTCAATCCCGGCAGGCTTCCCGCACCGCGCCACGCAACACTTCAGCAATCACGCACACTTCAAAAAAAATCATTCACCCGCCTCTGGAAATGAGACTGGTGGAGGAGGATGGATTCGAACCATCGTAGGCGTAAGCCAACAGATTTACAGTCTGCCCCCTTTAGCCACTCGGGCACCCCTCCGGCGAACCTCGAAATATACCATGTTTCTGAGCCCTTCGCCATCTGCCGGCATGCCCTGTGCCCCCAGAATCGACACATGAATGTTGCATCACCCACCGGCACGCGGACTGTCAGCCTGGCTTTGCAGGGCGGAGGCTCTCATGGCGCCTTCACCTGGGGCGTGCTGGACACCCTGCTGGCCGACGCGAGGCTGCAAATCGAGGGCATCAGCGGCGCCAGCGCCGGCGCTGTCAACGCCGTCGCCCTGGCGCATGGCCACGCCAAGGCCTTGCAGGCGGGCAAGGACCCGCGACAGGGCGCACGCGACTCGCTAACCCATTTCTGGACGCAGATTGGCGATATGGGTCGACTCGGGGAGTTGCAAAAGAGTCTGGCTAGCCTCTTGTGGGGCGGCTTGCCAGCAGAGTTAGCGCCTGCAAACTTATTTGCAAATGCCCTTGGCGGGCTGTTCTCACCCTACCAGTCCAACCCTCTGGACATCAACCCCCTGCGCAACCAGCTGGAGCGCGACATCGACTTTGCAGCCATCGCCCATGAGGCCGCCCGCCCAGGGGGCCTCCAGGTGTTTGCCTCAGCCACTCACGTCAACACAGGCAAGGCCGTCATTTTCGGCGGCGAGGACCTGACGGCCCGCGCCGTGACGGCCTCGGCCTGCCTGCCCATGCTGTTCCAGGCTGTTGAGATCGACGGCGAGCATTACTGGGATGGCGGCTACTCCGGCAACCCGGCCGTGAGCCCACTGATCGACCACTGCGGCAGCGCCGATGTGGTGCTGGTGCAGATCAACCCCTTGCGCCGCGACGAATCGCCCACCACCCCCGCAGACATCGCGGACCGCGCCAACGAGCTGACCTTCAATGCCTCGCTGCTGGCCCAGATGCGCGGCATCGAGTTCGTTAACGAACTGCTGGCCAGCGGGAAGCTGCGCGGATCGCACTGCCGGCCCATCCTGCTGCACCGGATCGATGGCGGCGAATCCATCAAGCGCCATCCGGCCTCCACACGCACCTCGACGGATCCGGCGCTGCTGCGTGACCTGTTCGAGCTGGGCCAGCAATCAGCGAAGCACTGGCTGGAGCGGCATTTCGACGCGCTCGGGCAGCGCGCCACGGTCGATATCCGGCGCGACTATCTGGACGACACGCGGATGGAAGCACCCGCGCCGGGCGGCCGGGCCGGGCCTTTCAAATCCTGGCTCACGCGCCTTTTCCGTCGCGAGCACCGGCCTTCAAAACACTAGCTCGCGGCCGCGCTCTACCAGCCAGCGGTGGGCCAGGCCCAAGTGGCCGCAGCCGATGAAGGGCACGGGCGGGCGACTGGCCGACAGCGGCGAGGGGTGATTGGCCTGCAACATCAGTGCGTCTCGCCCGTGGCGCATGGTGGTGGATTCGATCAGCGCTGCCTTGCCTTGCGCGTGCCCACCCCAGAGCATGTAAACACAGGGCGACGCCTTGGCCGCGACCTCGGCAAGCAAGGCATCAGTGAGCAGCTCCCAGCCGCGCTTGGCGTGACTGGCGGGCTGGCCGTCTTCGACTGTCAAGCTGGTGTTGAGCAGTAGCACACCCTGGCGCGCCCAAGCGGCAAGCGAGCCCTGGGCGGGAATGGGCAGCCCGAACTCGCGCTGGCGCTCCTTGAAGATGTTGCGCAGTGAGGGTGGCAGCTTGACACCAGCCGGCACCGAGAACGCCAGGCCTTCCGCCTGGCCGGGCCCGTGGTACGGATCCTGGCCCAGCACGACAGCGCGAACCTCGCCAGGCGAGATCGTCTCGAGCGCGCGAAAGGGTTTTGCGGGGTAGACCACGGCGTTGGCCGCCAGCCGCTCCTGGATGAAGGAACCCAGCTGACGGCCCGCTGTGCTCAGCAGGAAGCTCTCGATCACAGGCCGCCAGCCCGGCGCCACCGGCCAATGTTCAGGCTCCCACGCGGTCAGCCGGTTGGCCGGCCCGGTGTCCAGCGCCAGGCTGGCCTGGACAGCCATCAGCCGAACAGTTCGGCCAGGGCCCCGCCCGGCTCGGCCGCGCGCATGAAGGCCTCGCCCACCAGGAATGCGTGGACACCGGCCTCGCGCATTATCTTCACGTCGTCAGGCGTGCGGATGCCCGATTCGGTGATCAACAGCCGGTCAGCCGGCAGTTGCGCCATCAGGTCCAGCGTGGTCTGCAGCGACACGTCAAACGTGCGCAAATTGCGGTTGTTGATACCGGCCAGCGGGGTCTTGAGCTTCAGCGCCCTCTCCAGCTCGGTGCCGTCATGCACCTCGACCAGTACAGCCATGTGCAGGCTGCGCGCGATCGCTTCCATCTCAGCCATTTGTGCGTCGTCCAGGCAGGCGGCGATCAGCAGGATGCAGTCGGCCCCCATGGCCCGCGATTCCCACACCTGGTAGGGGTCGATCAGAAAATCCTTTCGCAGCACGGGCAGGTCGCAAGAGGCACGCGCCTGCTTCAGGAAATCGGGTTCGCCCTGGAAAAACTGCCTGTCGGTCAGCACCGACAGGCATGCCGCGCCGTGCTCGGCATAGCTCTGGGCAATGTCGGCCGGAATGAACTCGGCCCGCAGCACGCCCTGGCTCGGGCTGGCCTTCTTGATCTCGGCGATGACCGCGGGCCGGCCGGCCGCCACCTTGCCGCGCAATGCGCCCTCGAAATCTCGCGTCAGGACGCGGCTCAGTGCGTCGGCCCGCATCGCAGCCAGGGGCCGGTGCTTCAGGGCCGCCGCGACTTCTTCGCGCTTGACGGCGACGATCTTGTTCAGGATGTCGGACATGCTTTCCTCAGGTGGCCAGCGACTTGGACAGCGCGACCAGTTGGTCCAGCTTGGCCTGCGCCGCGCCCGATTCGATGGCGGCGCGCGCCTTGTCCACGCCTTCCTTCATCGAGGCCGCCACATTGGCCGCATAGAGCGCGACGCCGGCGTTGAAAATGACGATATCGCGCGCCGCACCGGCCTGGTTGGCCAGCACCGACAGCACCATCGCCCTGGACTGCTCGGCGGTCTCCACCTTCAGCGTCCGGTTGCTGGCCATGGGCAGGCCAAAATCCTCGGGGTGGATCTCGTACTCCCTGATCTCGTCGTTTTTCAGTTCGCCCACCATCGTGGCGGCGCCCAGGCTGACTTCGTCCATCCCGTCGCGGCCGTAGACCACGATCGCGTGCGACGCGCCCAGGCGCTGCAATGCGCGCACCTGGATGCCCACCAGGTCAGGATGGAACACCCCCATCAGGATGTTGGGTGCTTCGGCCGGATTGGTCAGCGGCCCCAGAATGTTGAAAATCGTGCGCACGCCCAGTTCCTTGCGCACCGGCGCCACGTTCTTCATGGCCGGGTGGTGGTTGGGCGCAAACATGAATCCGATACCCACCTGCTCAATGCAGCGGGCGATCGCTTCGGGCGGCAGGTTGATGTTCAGCCCCAGGGTCTCGAGCACATCGGCACTCCCGCTCTTGCTGCTGACGCTGCGCCCGCCATGCTTGCTGACCTTGGCGCCGGCCGCCGCCGCGACGAACATTGAGCAAGTGGAGATGTTGAAGGTGTGCGAGCCGTCGCCGCCCGTGCCCACGATGTCCACCAGGTGGGTCTTGTCGGCCACATGGACTTTGGTGGAGAACTCGCGCATCACCTGCGCCGCCGCGGTGATCTCGCCAATCGTTTCCTTTTTCACGCGCAGCCCGACGATCAGGGCCGCCATCATCACGGGCGAGAGTTCGCCGCTCATGATCATCCGGACGATCTTGAGCATCTCGTCATGAAAGATTTCGCGGTGTTCGATGGTGCGCTGCAGCGCTTCCTGGGGGGTGATGGGCATGGCAGCCTCCTGTCGGTTCAGCGGTGGGGATTGTCGGTCAAGGCCAGTCTCAGCCCAAAGCCGATGAACATGAATCCGGCAACACGATCGAGCCAAAGGAATATGCCCCCACGCTTGACGCTATGCGTCTGCGCCGCCCCCCGAGGGGGCTCGCCCGCCTTGGGGGCTGCCAGGTGGTGGTCGGGCGCGCTCAGTCGCCGCGCCAGCCAGGCCGCGGCCAGTGCCCAGCCCGAATTGACCGGGATCGCGTTGACATTGAACAGCGTACCCAGCAGCACAAAGGCCAGCGCCTTGTTGCCGACTTCCGGACCGATGAACTGGGGCACGAAGGCCAGGAAGAAGATCGCCACTTTGGGGTTGAGCACGTTGGTCCAGAAGCCGCCCATGAACACGGCGCGCAGGCCGATGGCCGGCGCGGCCATCGCCAGCGCGGCCAGGTCGGCACCGGCCTGCGGCGCGCGCGCCAGCAGCAGCCGAACGCCAATCCACACGAGGTAGGCGGCGCCCAGCCATTTGAGCACCGTGAAGGCGGCCACCGAGGTCGCGAGCAGTGCACTGATGCCCAGCGCAGCCGCGAATATGTGCACGAAGCAGCCAGCGGTGACGCCCAGGCCGGCCACGACACCCGCGCGCGCGCCCGAGCGCAGCGACTGAGTCACGATGTACAGCACATCGGGGCCCGGCGTCAGGTTCAGCAGCAGGCCTGCGGCGATGAACAGGAGGATCTGGTCGGTCGGCATTGGCAGTGCCTCAGGCCTTGAAGAATTCGCGGATGGCCGTTACGGCGCGGTCCACGCCTGCCGGGTCGACGTCCAGGTGGGTGGCAAAGCGCAGGCGGTACAGGCCGGTGGCCAGCACGCCGCGGGCCGCCAGGTGGTCCAGCAATCCCTGCGATTGCTGGCGCGCCTCGCCCGTGAGATCGACGAACATGATGTTGGTTTGTGGCGCCTCAACCTGCAATCCCTGCACGCCCTGCAGCCCGTCCGCCAGGCGCTGCGCCAGCTGGTGGTCTTGCGCCATCCGGTCCACATGATGGTCCAGCGCATAGGACGCCGCCGCTGCCAGCAAGCCGGACTGGCGCATGGCCCCGCCGGCCATCTTGCGCACCCGCCGGGCCCGGGCAATAAAGTCGCGCGAGCCGCACAGCGCCGAGCCGACCGGCGCGCCCAGGCCTTTGCTGAAGCAGACCGACACGCTGTCGAAGCAGCCGGCGATGCGACGTGCTTCGGTCTTGGCGTCGCTGCCAAGTTTCGCGGCCTGCGCCACGGCCGCATTGAACAACCGGGCGCCATCCAGGTGGCGGTTCAGGCCCTTGTTGCGCGCAAGCGTGGTGGCCTGCTCCACGTATTCCATCGGCAGGAGCTTGCCGCCCAGCGTGTTCTCCAGAGCCAGCATCCGGCTGCGGGCGAAATGCGGGTCGTCCGGCTTGATCGCCGCCTCAATGTCGGCCAGCGCCAGCGTGCCGTCGGCCTGATGGCTGATCGGCTGCGGCTGCACGCTGCCAAACACTGCGCCGCCACCGGCTTCCCAGCGATAGCAGTGGGCCATCTGGCCCACCAGGTATTCGTCGCCGCGCTGGCAGTGAGACAGGATCGCGCACAGGTTGCTCTGCGTGCCGGTGGGAACGAACAGAGCGGCTTCGAAGCCCAGCAGGCCGGCGATCTTGTCCTGCAGGGCGTTGACGCTCGGGTCGTCGCCAAAGACGTCGTCGCCCAGTGGTGCTGCCGCCATGGCTGCGCGCATGCCAGCGGTGGGCTGCGTCACGGTATCGCTGCGAAGGTCGATAACTGTAGTCATGCCGCCCGCTCCAGAAAATTCTTCAGCATCGCGTGCCCGTGTTCGGTGAGGATCGACTCGGGGTGGAACTGCACGCCCTCGATGGCCAGCGCGCTGTGCCGCACGCCCATGATCTCACCGTCGTCAGTCCATGCCGTGGCAACCAGCTCGGGAGGGCAGGACGATTGCTCGATGGCCAGCGAGTGGTAACGGTTCACCGTGAAGTGCTGCGGCAGGCCCGCGAACACGCCATGCCCGTCGGTGGTGATCACGCTGGTCTTGCCGTGCATCAGTTCGCGCGCCCGCACGATCTTGCCGCCGAACGCCGCCCCGATGCTCTGGTGCCCCAGGCACACGCCCAGGATCGGCAGCTTGCCGGCGAAGTGCCGGATCGCCTCGACCGAAATGCCCGCCTCGGCCGGCGAGCAAGGTCCGGGCGAGACGACCAGCCGGTCCGGCGCTCGCTGCGCGATGTCCTCGACGGTAATTTCGTCGTTGCGGAACACTTCCACTTCGGCGCCCAGTTCGCCGAAATACTGCACCAGGTTGTAGGTGAAGCTGTCGTAGTTGTCGACCATCAGGAGCTTCATTGACGCACCTCCAAAAGGCGGGCAGCCGGACGCAGAGGACGCAAAATCTCGCAAAGGACGCAAAAGGAAGAAAGGAAGGGTTTCATAGCCTGTTGACCACTCTGTGTATGCCTTTGACCACCGGAAATGCATGGAAGTTGATCAAGAGCCCCAGTTTCAAACCGGACAGCCGAAGGTACGAGAGGAGTTGTGCGCGGTGCATATCGGAAACTGCATCAACCGCCTTGAGTTCCACAATCACCGAGCCTTCAACGATGAAGTCAGCGCGATAAACGACGCCCAGATCGTGAGCCTTGTATCGCGCGGATACCGGCACCTCTCGTTGGAATCCCAACTCGCGTTCCGTGAGTTCTACCGCCAACGCACCGGCATAGGCGCTTTCAAGCAGTCCGACCCCAAGTACGCGCTGGACCTCGACTGCAGCCCCGATGATCTCGTGCGAAAAATCATCTTCCTTATTCGGCTGTTCCTTTTGCGTCCTTTGCGTATCCTTTGCGTCCTCTGCGTCCGGACGTGCGATTCTGGGATTGGCGTTCATTCCAGCCCCTCCTCTACCAGCTCGGAGGCGCGCAACAGAGCACGGGCTTTCGCTTCGGTTTCCTTCCACTCCATCTCGGGGACGGAATCGGCCACTACGCCGGCGGCGGCCTGGACGTAGAGGACCTGATCCTTGATGATGCCGGTTCGGATGGCGATGGCCACGTCCATGTCGCCGGCATAGCTGAGGTAGCCGCAGGCGCCGCCGTAGATGCCGCGCTTGGTCGGCTCGAGCTGGTCGATCAGCTCCATCGCGTGCACCTTGGGCGCTCCGGTTAGGGTGCCGGCCGGGAAGGTGGCCTTGAGCACGTCGATGCAGGTCATGCCGTCGTTGAGGATGCCCTCGACATTGCTGACGATATGCATCACATGGCTGTAACGCTCGACCGCGAAGGCCTCCGTCACCTTCACGCTGCCGGTCTTGGCGATGCGGCCGATGTCGTTGCGGGCCAGGTCGATCAGCATCACGTGCTCGGCGCGCTCCTTGGGGTCGCTGATCAGTTCCTGTTCGATCGCCTTGTCCTGCTCGGGCGTGGCACCGCGCGGGCGGGTGCCGGCCAGCGGGCGGATCGTGATCTTCTGGCCCAGCGGCGTCTGCTCCTGCCGAACCAGGATTTCGGGCGAGGCGCCCACCACATGGAAATCCCCGAAGTGGTAGTAGTACATGTAGGGGCTGGGATTGAGCGAACGCAGCGCGCGATACAGCGACAGGGGCGACTCCATGAAGCGTTTCTTGATGCGCTGGCCCACCTGCACCTGCATGAAGTCGCCTGCGGCGATCAGTTCCTTGGCCTTTTCAACCGCCGCGAGGTAATCGGCCTTGGCGAAGTCGCGTTCGGCAGGGAACGTCTGCGTCTGTTTCACGACCGGGGCGCTGACCGAATACTTCAGCTGCTCGCGCAGTTCGCGCAGGCGCTTCTTGGCGTTGGTGTACGCCTCAGGCTGGGCTGGATCGGCATAGACAATCAGGTAAAGCTTGCCCGAGAGGTTGTCGATGACAGCCAGTTCCTCGCATTGCAACAGCAGGATGTCAGGGCAGTTGAGCGTGTCGGGCGGGCAGCTGCGCTCCAGCTTCTTTTCGATATGGCGCACGGTGTCATAGCCGAAGTAGCCGGCAAGCCCGCCGCAAAAGCGGGGCAGGCCGGGCCGCAGCGCCACTTTGAAGCGCTGCTGGTAAGCGGCCACAAAATCCAGCGGGTTGCCGTGCACGGTTTCCACCACCGCGCCGTCGCGAACGACCTCGACCAGCGCGTCAGAGCCGAAGCCGCGGGCCTGCAACAGTGTGCGTGCAGGCAGGCCGATGAAGCTGTAGCGGCCGAACCGCTCGCCGCCTACGACCGATTCCAGCAGAAAGCTGTAGCGCCCGCCTCCGCGAGAATGGGCCAGCTTCAGATACAGCGACAACGGTGTTTCCAGATCTGCAAAGGCTTCCACCATCAGCGGAATGCGGTTGTAGCCCTGCTGGGTCAGGCTTTTGAATTCGAGTTCGGTGATCAAGGGATGAGCCTCCACAAGCTCGGCGGCAGACGCTACCGCTTTCATTCACAATGTGCCTCGGGGGTCGAGGCGCGGGGCACGGGCTGCCCCGTGCGGTCAGGTACGCACCGGAACGGGCTGACGCCAGGGCCAGGCCCCCCGGTCGCTCAAACCTGTGATGGCGGTGCGGTGAATGAACATGAGGCGGAGTGTACAGGCGAAAACCCTCTTGCCAGCGGCGCGGGTAATCGCAAGAATTTACAGAAACGAACGATCGTACTATTTTCCGGAGACAGCGAATGAGCCTTCTGAATAAGTTTCTGGTGGCCCTGGGCGCCCTTTTGCTGGGCGCCGGCGTCATGGCGCAAACCGCGCAGACCAACGTATCTGGCGTGAAGTTCGACGACGTGACCGACGTGCGCGGCGCCAAGGTCGTGCTCAATGGCGCCGGTGTGCGCTACAAGGCGATCTTCAAGGTCTATGCGGCTGGCATGTATCTCGCCAAGAAGGCCGGATCGACGGAAGAAGTGCTGGCGATGCCGGGCGCCAAGCGCATGAGCATCACCATGCTGCGCGAGATCGATTCGGGCGAACTGGGCAAGCTCTTTTCGCGCGGCATGGAAGACAACATGGACAGGGCAGCATTTTCCAAGCTGATCCCCGGCGTGATGCGCATGAGCCAGATCTTCTCGGACTACAAGAAGCTCAACACAGGCGATACCTTCGCGATCGACTGGGTGCCTGGCACCGGCACCATCATCACGGTCAAGGGCGTAGCGCAGGGCGAGCCGTTCAAGGAGCCGGAGTTCTTCAACGCACTGCTGCGCATCTGGCTGGGCCCCAATCCGGCCGACTGGAAACTCAAGGATGCGCTGCTGGGCCACGGAACCTGAACAGGCGCAGCGCAATATCTTCCAGCGAATCGGCAAAGCCGTCGGTGTCCACGCCGCGCACGGGTTCGCCGTGGTTGTAGCCATACGTGACAAGTACCACCGGGCAGCCCGCCGACCGCGCGGCGCGCGCGTCGTTGCTGGAATCGCCGATGACCAGCGTTCGCGCCGGGCTGAAGCCCAGCGCCTCACAGGTTTTCAGGGTGGGCAGCGGGTCGGGCTTCTTGCGCTCGAAGGTGTCGCCGCCGAACACGACATCGAAGAATTCCGAAAGGCCCTTGCCATGCAGCAGAGGCCGGGCGAAAGAAGCGGGTTTGTTCGTCAGGCAGGCCAGTTTCATCCCTTGCGCCCGCAGCAGCCGCAGGCCCTGCACAACGCCCGGATAGACGCTGGCGTATTGACCATTGATGGCCAGGTAGTGGCGCTGATAGGCCTGCCACGCTGCGTCGTATAAGGCGGCGTCTGCCCCCACCTGGGCCAGCACGCTGCGGATCAGGTGTTCCGAGCCCTTGCCGACCAGCCGTTCGATGTCAGCTCGGCCGACGGGCGGCTGCTGCAGTTCGGCCAGTGTGAGGTTCAGCGCGGCTTCGAAATCGCCCAGCGTATCGACCATGGTGCCGTCCAGGTCGACGATCGCGGCCTGCACAACGGCGCCGATGTCCGCCAGGGTAGTCAAGCGGCCCTGGCCAGTTCGGCGCGCATCGCGTCAATGACGCCGCGGTAATCGGGTTTACCGAAGATCGCGCTGCCAGCCACGTAAGTGTCGGCCCCCGCGCTTGCAACACGGGCGATGTTGTCGATCTTGATGCCGCCATCGACCTCCAGCCGGATGTCCTTGCCGCAGTCGTCGATCCGGCGCCGCGCCTCGGCGATCTTGCGCAAGGCCGAATCGATGAAACCCTGGCCGCCGAAGCCGGGGTTGACGCTCATGATCAGGATCAGGTCGATATCATCGATCACCCAGTCCAGCACGTCCATCGACACGGCCGGGTTGAACACCAGCCCAGCCTTGCAGCCGTGCGCCTTGATGGCCTGGATGCTGCGGTGAACGTGGTCAGAGGCGTCGGGATGGAAACTGATGTAGTCGGCGCCTGCCTCGGCAAAAGCCTGGGCCAGGGCATCGACAGGCCGCACCATCAGGTGCACGTCGACGGGCACCGCCCGTCCGTCGGCGCGTCTGGCGTGCGGCTTGACGGCCGAGCAGATCATCGGCCCGAAGCTCAGGTTCGGCACGTAATGATTGTCCATGACGTCGAAATGGATCCAGTCTGCGCCGGCCCCTATGACGTCCTTGACCTCCTGCCCGAGGCGCGAGAAATCGGCGGACAGGATGGAGGGGGCGATGCGATGGATTTTGCTCATCCGGTGATTTTCGCAAATCGGCGAAGGCGTACCATGCAAACCTTGGCCAAGTACCAGTTTCACGTCGAAGTTTCGCCCAAATACCTTGCCGAGCAATCGTCGCCGGAGCAGGGGTTGCACAGCTTTGCGTACACCATCACCATCACCAATACCGGCGAAGTGCCGGCTCAGCTGATCTCGCGACACTGGCTGTTTACCAACGCGTTGGGCGAGGTCGAGGAAATCAAGGGCTTGGGCGTGGTCGGCCATCAGCCATTGCTGCGGCCGGGTGAATCGTTCCAGTACACCAGTGGCTGCCGCCTGCGCACGCCCAGCGGCGCCATGCGGGGCAGTTACTTCTGCGTTGCCGAGGACGGCGAGCGCTTTGACGTGGAGATCGCTGCGGTGGTCCTGGACGACGGTGTCCAGCGCGTCCTGCACTAGGCCGTTTCGGGACGCCGTCCTACAAGGTCGGCCGCGCCCGCCGCTTACAGTCCGGGCCGGGAGGTAAGCACATGAATGAAATCATGGCGATCTGGGCCGACTGGCTCAAGCCGTCGGCTGGCCTGCCCACCGTGCAATGGTCGATCCTGGTAGCCGTCGCCGCGGCCGTCGGCCACCTGTTGCAGCGCTACACCGGTCTGCCCAAGGTCGTGGGCTATTCGCTGGTCGGCACATTGGCCGGTCTGGCCGGATTCTCGGGCGCGGCCTGGCCGCTGCAGGGCATCGCCCTGTTTCTGCTCGAACTGGGCGTGTCTGTCGTGCTGTTCGAGGCGGGCGGCCGGATCGCCCTGCGCTGGTTTCGCCACAACCCGATGGTGCTCGTTCAAAGCTTGCTGGAAGCCGTGCTGACGCTGGTTTGCGTGTACGAAACCATGCGCTGGTTCGGCTTGCGGCCGATGGTTTGCGAGGCGCTTGGCCTGATTGCGATGGCCGCGTCACCCGCAGTGCTCAGCCGCGTGGTGCTGGACACCCGGGCCGCCGGCCCAGTCACCGAGCGCGCGATGGTGTTGTCGACGCTGAGCACGCTGTATGCCCTGACGCTGGTCAGCGCGCGGGCGGGCGTGATGCACCGGCCGCCGGCCAGCCTGACCGAAACGCTCTACCCCGTTGCCGTGGTGCTGGGACTGTCGGTGGTGGTGGGCGCGCTGCTCGCGCTGGTGCTGCGCGCTGCGCTGAGGGTGATGAGCCCGACCAGCGAGAACACCTCGATCCTGCTGATCGCCCTGATTGCGGCGGGCACCGCCATTGCCGCCAACTTCGGTGGCTCGGCACCGCTGGCCGCGCTGCTGGGCGGCCTGCTGCTCAAGCAGCTCAATCCCCGGCCCTGGGCCTTGCCACGGCAGTTGGGGGCAACCGCATCGACCCTGACGATGCTGATGTTTGTCCTGGTATCCGTGGTCGCGGCACAGGCCGAGTGGAACCAGGCTATCGCAGGCCTGGTGCTGGCCTTCGTGCTAGTGCGCGGGCTGGCCAAGATCGCCGGCGTGTCGGCGGCCAACTGGCACAGCGGCATCACTCTGCGCCAGGCGTTCTGGACGGGCTGTGCCATGTCGCCGATGTCGTCGGTGTCTCTGTTGCTGGTTTCGGTGTACGCCACTTCTTCGCTCACGCTGGGGCCAGTGATCGCGGGAATCGCGTTGCCAGTGATCCTGTTGACCGAGCTGCTGGGCGCCGTGGTGGCCACCATCGCGGTCCATCGCGCCGGCGAGAGTTCCAAGCCGTGGAAGCCGCGGGCCTTCACGACCCGGCCGGGAGAGCTGCGTGGATAGCGTGACGGGCTTGCAGCCGTTCGGGCCATCCGAAGCGCTGACGCTGGGTGTCGAGCTGGAATTGCAGCTGGTCAGCACGCACGACTATGACCTGGCGCCGTATTCGGAAGAGATGCTGCGGCTGATGGCCCTGCACAAACTGCCCGGTAACGTGGTGCCCGAGATGACTTCGAGCATGATCGAAATCTCCACTGGCATCTGCCAATCGAGCGCCGATGTGTTGGGCGAACTGTCGCAGATCCGGGATGCGCTGGTGCAGTGCGCGGACAAGCTCAACATTGCCGTAGTGGGCGGTGGCACGCATCCTTTCCAGCAGTGGCATGAGCGGCGCATCTACGACAAGCCGCGATTTCGGGAATTGTCAGAGTTGTACGGCTACCTGTCCAAGCAGTTCACGATCTTCGGCCAGCACGTGCATATCGGCTGCCCCAACGCGGACGCCGCGTTGTTGATGCTGCACCGCATGTCGCGCTACATCCCGCATTTCATCGCGCTGTCGGCCAGTTCGCCCTATGTGCAGGGACAGGACACGCAGTTCGATTCGGCGCGGTTGAACTCGGTGTTCGCCTTCCCTATGTCGGGCCGCGCGCCCTTCACGCTGACCTGGGACGGCTTCAGTGAATTCTTCGACAAGACCACGCGTACCGGTGTGGTCAAGAGCATGAAGGACTTCTATTGGGACATCCGCCCCAAGCCCGAATTCGGCACCATCGAAATCCGCGTGTTCGATACCCCGCTGACCATCGAGAGGGCGGCCGCCCTGGCCGGCTTTGTGCAGTCGCTGGCCTCATGGCTGCTGCACGAGCAGCCCTTCATGCCG
The DNA here is from genome assembly GCA_025361305.1 of Burkholderiales bacterium. GTDB lineage: Bacteria > Pseudomonadota > Gammaproteobacteria > Burkholderiales > Burkholderiaceae_C > Ramlibacter. The sequence goes on along the minus strand of JANYAN010000365.1, from coordinate 9,584 downwards.
CATGAAGACGACTACATGGTCTATACCTACAACCGCTTCCAGGCCTGCCGCTTTGGGCTGGAAGCCGTGTATGTAGACCCGGTGACGGGCGAGCACATGCCTCTGCGCGACCATATTCAGCTGACCATGCAGCGCATCGCGGAGCATGCCCGCACGCTGGGCGCAAAAGCCGGCCTGCAAGTGCTGCGCGAAGACGCAGAACTGGGCACCAATGATGCCCGCTGGCTGCGCGAGCACCAGGCCAGGGAGGGGCTGCTGGCCGAGGTGGTGCGGCAGGGGGCGGTGAAGTTCAAGGGGAAGGGGTAGCATCCGGGCGAATGAATCTCATCGCCAGTTCGACCGGCATAGTCGAGTAACGCCATTGACTTGTACCATGGGCGAATTCGATCTCATCGACCGTTTCTTCAAGCGCCCCGTCACGCGCACAGCGCTGGGCGTGGGCGACGACTGTGCGCTGCTGGCGCCGGCGCCGGGCATGCAGCTGGCCGTGTCTTGCGACATGCTGGTGGAGGGGCGGCACTTCCTTTCCAGCGTCGACCCAGTGCGCCTGGGCCACAAGGCACTGGCGGTAAACCTCAGCGATCTGGCCGCCTGCGGCGCGAAGCCGCTGGCCTTCATGCTGGCCCTGTCGATGCCGCGTGTCGACGAGACGTGGCTGGACGGGTTTTCGCGCGGCATGTTCGCACTGGCGGACGCGCATGCGTGCGACCTGGTGGGCGGTGACACGACGCAAGGGCCGCTGACCATCAGCATCACGGTTTTCGGTGAGGTGCCTGCCGGGCAGGCCTTGCTGCGCTCAGGCGCTCAGGCGGGCGACGACATCTATGTCAGCGGCACGCTGGGCCAGGCACGGCTGGCGCTGGAAGTGTTTCGGGGCAAGCTGTCGGTGCCAGCCGAGGTGTTCGATGTCGCCCGCTGCAGGATGGAGCAGCCCACGCCGCGTGTCGCGTTGGGCCAGGCGTTGCGCGGCATTGCAACAGCCGCCATCGATGTGAGCGACGGGCTGCTGGGCGACCTGGGTCATGTCTTGCGTCAGTCCAGGGTTGGCGCAACGATCGATACGGCGGTCGCCAACGAGCTGCTCGGCCTCGATGGTTTGTCGCCCGGGCAGCGGCTGGAATTCGTGCTGGCCGGCGGCGACGACTACGAGCTCGTGTTCACCGCGACGCCTTCCGCGCGCGATGCCGTGCAGGCGGCGGCCCAGCGCGCGGGCACGGCGGTCACGCGCATTGGCCGGATCGAAAGCCACCCTGGTCTGCGCCTGGTCGATGCGGGCGGCAAGCAGCTGGATCAGCGCTACGCGTCGTTCGATCATTTCGCATGACGTGTCGGCCGCAGCAAGTCGCCGTCCGTTGCACATTGATGCCCTGCTCCTTGCACCGAGTCCTCGTTGCCCTGCTGATCCTGCTGGCCGCGGCCAGCCCCGCACTGGCCCGCAGCCTGCAGGGCGTGGTGAGCCATGTCACCGATGGCGACACGATCTGGGTGCGGCCGGCCGGTGCCTCCGAGGCGGTGCAGGTACGCCTGCTGGGCGTTGACGCACCCGAGATTTGCCAGGCGTTCGGCGTGCAGGCCCGCCAGGCGCTGACTGAGCGGGTGTTGCATCGCCCGGTCGATGTGGCCGTGCGCGCGCAAGACGTTTACCACCGCACTGTCGGCCGCGTCACGCTGGGCGGTGTCGACATCGGCGCATGGCTGGTGCAAAGCGGCCACGCCTGGTCGTCGCACTACAAGCGGCGCGCCGGGCCCTATGCGGCCCAGGAAGCACAGGCGCGTGCCGCCAGGCGTGGCCTTTGGGCCGAGGCAGCGCCGCAGGAACCGCGATTGTTTCGCCAAGGCCATGGCTCCTGCCACTGAGTAGACTGTCTCCCACAACGAGTCAACGGAGACATCCCATGATTATTCTGATGCGCGCCGCCGCAGCGCTGCTGGCCGGCAGCGTGATGGCCGCCGGCGCCCAGGTGGCTGCCAGCTTCCCGACCAAGCCGATCCACGTGGTGGTTACGTTTCCGCCCGGCGGCAGTTCGGATGCCGTGGTGCGCATGCTGGTGCCGCGCCTGAACGAGAAGCTGGGCCAGCAGGTGGTGGTGGACAACCGGCCCGGCGCCGGTGGCAACATCGGTCTTGCCGTGGTGGCGAAGGCACCAGCCGATGGCTACACGCTGGGCGTCGGCGCTGCCGGCGCGCTGGCCGCCAACGTGACTCTCTATGCCCAGATGCCGTTCGACCCGGTAAAGGATTTCAAGCCGGTGACCCTGCTGGCGGCGATCCCCTTCGTGATCATCGGCCATTCCTCGCTGGGCCCCAAGACCCAGAAGGAACTGGTCGCGATGGCCAAGGCACAACCGGGCAAGCTGTCGATAGGGCACGGTGGCAACGGCACGGCCATGCACCTGTCGGCGCAGCTGTTCGAACAGATGGCTGACGTCAAGCTGGTGGAGGTGCCATACAAGGGATCAGGCCCGGCCGCGCTGGATGTGCTGGCCGGCCAGATCCCGTTGGCCGTGGTCGATCTGCCCTCCGCGCTGCAACAGATCAAGGCCGGCAAGCTGATCGCGTACGCGGTTACCAGCCCCCAACGCCTGCCGATGCTGCCCGATGTGCCAACGGTCGCCGAGCAAGGTCTGGCCGGCTACGATTCGACCGGCTGGTTCGGCCTGGTGGCACCGGCCGGCACGCCGGCAGCCGTGATCACGCGGCTGAACGCGGAGGTGACGGCCGCCCTGAACGACAACGAGATCAAGACCAACATGCGCAACCTGGGCGTCGAGCCCGCGCCGTCCACAGCGGAAGCTTTCGACGCCTACATCCGGTCGGAAACGTTGAAGTGGGCCAACGTCATCAAGACCGCTGGCACCCGGCTCGATTGAAACGCACATGAGCCATGACCTGAATGCGGATGTGCTGATTGTCGGCGCGGGCCCCGTCGGCCTGACGCTGGCGATGGACCTGGCCTCGCGCGGCATTGCGGTGGTGATTGTCGAGATCCGTCGCTACGCCGAGCCGCCCAACGTCAAATGCAACCACGTGGCGGCGCGCTCGATGGAAGTGTTCCGCCGGCTGGGCGTGGCGCAGAAGCTACGCAATGCCGGTCTGCCCGCCGACTACCCGAACGATGTGGCATTTCGCACCAGTGTCTGCGGCATCGAGCTCAGCCGCATACCGATCCCCTGCCGCAGTGATCGGTATTCCGACACTTCGGGGCCGGACGGCTGGTGGCCCACCCCCGAACCGCCGCATCGCATCAATCAGCTTTACCTGGAGCCCATCCTGCTGGAACATGCGGCCTCGCTGCCGGGCGTCACGCTGCTTAACCGAACCCAGCTGACTGACTTCACACAGCGCCCCGAGGGTGTCGACGCTATCGCCACCGACCTCGATACGGGTGCGCAGCGTACGATCTCGTGCCGCTACATGGTCGGCTGCGATGGTGGCGCCTCCAATGTGCGAAAGCAGATGGGCGCCAGCCTGGAGGGCACGGCGGTAATCCAGCGGGTTCAGTCCAGCTACATCCGCGCGCCCGGGCTGACGAAGCTCATCTCGGGCAAACCGGCCTGGTCTTGCTATTCGACCAACCCGCGCCGTTGCGGCACGGTGTTTGCCATCGACGGGCATGAGACATGGCTGGTACACAACCATATGAACCCGGATGAGCCCGAGTTCGATTCGGTCGACCGCGACGAGGCCATCCGCACCATCCTGGGCGTGGGCCCCGACTTCAGCTACGAGGTGATCAGCAAGGAGGACTGGGTGGGCCGTCGCCTGGTGGCCAACCGGTTTCGTGCGGGCCATGTCTTCCTGGCCGGCGATGCGGCGCACCTATGGGTGCCCTATGCCGGCTATGGCATGAATGCGGGCATTGCCGACGCTGTCAACCTGTCGTGGCTGCTGGCCGCGCGGCTGCAGGGCTGGGCAGACGAAGCGATCCTGCAAGCCTACGAGGCCGAGCGCCAGCCCATCACCGAGCAGGTCTCGCATTTCGCGATGGACCACGCGCAGAAGATGATCCGTGCGCGGCGGGCGGTGCCGCAAGACGTCGAGGCGCCCGGGCCGCATGGCGACGCGGTTCGGGCCGAAGTTGGCCGCGAAGCGTATGAATTGAACGTGCAGCAGTTCTGCTGCGCGGGCCTGAACTTCGGCTACTTCTACAGTGGCTCACCGATACTTGCGGCTGACGACGAAGCGCCACCGGCATACACCATGGGGAGCTTTACTGCGTCCACTGTGCCGGGTTGTCGCGCGCCGCATTTCTGGCTGGCCGATGGCCGCTCGCTGTACGACGCTTTCGGCAGCGGCTACACGCTGTTGCGGCTGGATGGCCAAGCCGATGTCACGGGGTTGGCCGCGGCAGCCCAGGCGCGCGGAATGCCACTGAAATTGCTCGATGTGCAACGTGAGAACGTGCCGTCTGCCTACCGACACAAGCTGCTGCTTTGCCGGGCCGACCAGCATGTCGCGTGGCGCGGCGACACCGGTCCAGCCGACCCGGCGGCGCTGGTGGATCTGCTTTGCGGTGCACGGCACCCGCTGGATAACATGGCGCCATGAACCAGCCGTTTGACCCGCCGCTCAACCCACCGGTGCGTCCCGCCGTGGTGCGGCCCGGCCCGCGCTTCCTGTTCTCGCATCCCGCCCACATGGTGGCGCTGGGATTCGGTTCCGGACTCAGCCCGGTTGCCCCCGGCACAGCGGGGACGTTGTGGGCCTGGCTGGCCTACCTGGTGCTCGAGGCCTGGCTCACACCGGCAGCCATTGGCCTGGTGATTGCCGCATCGCTGCTGGTTGGCTGGTGGGCGTGCACCGTGACGGCCAATCACATGCGCGTGCTCGACCCGGGCAACATCGTCTGGGACGAAGTGGTGGCGTTCTGGATCATCCTGTGGCTGGTGATGCCCGCCGGGCTTTGGGCGCAGTGCGTTGCTTTCCTGCTGTTTCGCTTTTTCGACGCGGTCAAGCCCGGGCCCGTAGCCTGGGCTGACAATCTGTTCCATGGCTTTGACTGGCGCGGTGGCCTGGGCATCATCCTGGACGACCTGGTGGCCGCCTTCTGCACCCTGCTGGTGATCGCCTTATGGAGACTCTGGTGAGCGGTGCGACGGGGTGTGAAGCGCTGTGCCTGCAGCTGGCTGACCAGCTGTTGCGCAGGGGCTGGATGATGGCGACCGCGGAAAGCTGTACCGGCGGGCTGATCGCTGCTGCATGCACTGAACGGGCCGGCTCCAGCGACTGGTTCGAGCGCGGCTTCGTCACCTATTCCAACGCCGCCAAGACCGATCTGCTGGCCGTGGACCCGCTGCTGATCGAATCCCAGGGCGCCGTCAGCGAAGCAGTGGCGCGGGCAATGGCGCAAGGCGCCGTGCTGCATTCGCGCGCGCGTGTCAGCGTTGCCGTGACGGGCATTGCCGGGCCCAGCGGCGGCAGCACCGAAAAACCCGTGGGCACCGTCTGGTTCGGCTTCATGGTGGACGAGCAGCTGACCAGCGAGACGCGCTGCTTCGGCGGCGATCGCGCGGCCGTGCGCCACGCCACGGTCAAGCATGCACTGGTACGCTTGGCGGAGTTGTTGGGCCAGCAGCCCGCAGCGGCGACTACGCACTGAAGGAGACCGCATGCATCCGAACGGGCAAACCATCCTGAACTTCTACGCAGCCTTCGCGCGGCTGGACCCCGACACCATGGCTGGCTGCTACGCCGACGATGTGGCGTTCGACGACGAGGTGTTTTCGCTGCGCGGCAAACGAGAGACTGCGGGCATGTGGGGGATGCTGTGCGAGGCGACGCGGGCCAAGGGCATGGATGCGTGGAAGCTGGAATACAGCGGTGTGGAAGCCGACGCCAGCACGGGGCGGGCCCACTGGGACGCGCACTACCGCTTCAGCGCCACCGGCCGGATGGTGCTCAACCGCATCGACGCCAGCTTCACCTTCAACGCGCAGGGCCTGATCGTCAGTCATCACGACCGTTTCGATTTCTGGGCCTGGTCGCGTCAGGCACTCGGAGCGCCCGGCCTGCTGCTGGGTTGGACGCCGATGCTGCGCGCCAAGGTGCGCATGCAGGCGGCGGCCAATCTGCGCAAGTTTCTGGAGCGCGGTTAGGCCACCGATGACGCGGGCTGAGCGGCTCGCGGCCATGCGCGCGAAACGCCCGCCTGTAACGCTGCCATGCGCTTTTTCATGCTCAGCACGGCCGCGTCCTTGCTCAGCAACAAGCAGTGATGTGCCACGGCCAGGTCGATAAATTTCTGGTCGTCCGGGTCGCTGCAGGTGACGGGTGCCTTGGCCGGCACAGCCAACATGCGGGCACTGCGATCGAAAGCCTCGAGCACGGCCGCCGTGCTGTGCCCATGAAAGGCCATGCGCAGTGCGATCTGCGGATACGCCAGCACCCGCTCGAGCTCAGTGCGCATGGGCGCGGTGGCTAGCCAGTCCAGGTGGCCATCCGCCAGCGCGCCACGCAATGGTGCTGCCGCCGCGTCGGCAAAGACCAGCAGATCGAGCACGATGTTCGTGTCAAGAACGATCGGCTGCGTCGTCGGGCTTGTCACCACGGCTCCCGGTGACCCGGGCCGAACCCTTGACCATGTCGAAACGGAACAGGCGGCACTCGATCGGGCCGTTCCACATCGGCACGCGGCGCGACTCCTTCAGGCGCATGCGCGAGGGCAGTTTGAGATCGGGCGTCAGGACCCAGGCGGTCCAGCCCGGGTAGTTCTTTTTCCAGTGCGCGGCCAGCTGATTGAAGAAATCGCCGCCGTCCTCGGTCTGCGCCTTTTCGCGGCCGCCCTGGCTGCGGCCAGCCACGCCGGCCGTCTCGATCCGCTCGCCATAGGGCGGGTTGACCAGCATGACGCCCGGCAGTTCGGACGGCGGCATGCGTTGCAGGGCATCGCCGCCGCGAAACTCGATGGCCGCTTCTACGCCGGCGCGCTGCGCATTTCGCTGGGCGAAGTCGACCATTCGGAACGCGACATCGCTGCCGAATACCGGGGCAGCCGGGGCACGTTGTGCGGCGCGGGCTTCCGCCTTGAGCGCATCCCAGACATGGGGCTGGCAGGGCAGCAACTTCTCGAACCCGAAACGGCGCAACGACCCGGCGGCGATATTGCAGGCCACCTGGGCAGCTTCGATGGCGATGGTTCCGCTGCCGCAGCAAGGGTCGTACAGCGGTGTGTCGGCTTTCCAGCCGCTGGCCGCGATCATGGCCGCCGCCAGCGTTTCCTTCAGTGGTGCATCGCCCTTGTCTTCGCGCCAACCGCGCTTGAACAGGGGTTCTCCCGAGGTATCGATATACAGCGTCGCCATGTCGGCCGTCAGGTGGGCGTAGATGCGCGCGTCGGGCCACTGGGTGTTGACGTCGGGGCGCACGCCGCTCTTGTTGCGGAAACGGTCGGCCACGGCGTCCTTGATTTTCAGCGCCGCGAAGTTCAGGCTCTTGAGCGGACTGTGCTGGGACGTCACCTCCACCTTGAAGTTCTGCTTGGTGGTGAACCAGATCTCCCAGGCCACGGCACTGGCCGCCTGGTACAGGTCGTCCTCGCCACGGTAGGGCGTATGGGACAGCTGCACCAGAACCCGCTGCGCCAGCCGGCTGTGCAGGTTCAGGCGCATCGCGTCGCGCCACGAGGAGCGCAACGTCACACCACCGCGGCTGACCAGCAGGTCCGGGCCTGCGAGCCCGGTGAGGCGATGCGCCTCGTCGGCAAGGTAATCCTCGACGCCGGCGGCGCAGGGCAGAAACAGCTGCAGTTCGTTCAAGGCGGCCTTTCGGGCTGGCGGGCGCTACAGCGCCCTTCTGAGGTTGGCCGGCGCGATGCGCAGGGCTTCGCGGTACTTGGCCACGGTGCGGCGGGCGCATTCGATGCCCTGCTCCTTGAGCATGTCGGAAATCTGGCTGTCGGACAAGGGCTTCTTCAGGCTTTCGGCGGCCACCAACTGCTTGATCAGGGCGCGCACCGCGGTGCTCGAGGCGTTGCCGCCGGTCTCGGTGCCCAGGGCCGAGCCAAAGAAGTATTTCAACTCGAAAGTGCCGTACGGCGTGGCCATGTATTTGGCCGTGGTCACCCGGCTGATGGTGGATTCGTGCAGGCCCAGTTCATCGGCGATCTCGCGCAGCACCAGCGGACGCATCGCCAGTTCGCCGTGCACGAAGAAGTTCTTTTGTCGCTCCACAATGGCGCTTGAGACGCGCAGGATCGTGTCGAAGCGTTGCTGGATGTTCTTGATGAACCAGCGTGCTTCCTGCAGCCGCTGCTGCAGCGCCTGGTGCCCCTCGCCGCGATGGGCCTTGAGCGCTCCGGCATAGACATCGTGCACGCGCAGCTTCGGCATGACGTCCGGATTGAGCTGCACCCGGAACCGGACCTGGGAGCCGCGCCCGACTTTGGTCACCAGCACATCGGGGATCACGATGTTGCGCTCCACATTGATGAAGCGCCGCCCCGGTTTGGGTTCCAGCCGGGTGATCAGGCCGATCGCCGCCTTGACCTGCGTCTCGGTGTCGCCGCAGACCTGCGCCAGCCGTTTGACGTCGCGCCGTGCCAGCAGTTCCATGGGCTGGGCGCAAATGTGCAAGGCGGTTTCCCGGGCGCCACCGTGGCTATCGGACATGGCCTTGAGCTGCAGCGTGAGGCATTCGCCCAGCGAGCGGGCGCCGACGCCGGGCGGGTCCAGGTGCTGCAGCAGGCCCAGCGCCACCGTAAAGCGGTGAACCAGTTCCTCCTGCTGCGCCGGGTCGCGGGCGGCCAGGCTTTGCGCCAGCGATGCGAGCGAATCTTCCAGGTAACCATCGTCGTTGAGCGACTCGATCAGGAAGCTCAGGGCGGCGCGATCCACGTCACCCAGGCGCAGCGACAACGCCTGGCGATGCAGATGGCCTTGCAGCGTTTCCTGCCCGCGCGCCAGCTCGGTCGCGTCGGTCTCTTCGTCTCCACCCAGATTGTTCTTGCGTGCGGGGGCATCACCGCCCCATTCGCCGTCGTCCGGCACCACCTCGGTGCTGCCGTCACCGTCCCAGCTGGTGTCCTGGGCGTCCACCGGCACCGCCTCAGTCTCCGCCTCAGCCGACGTGCTGGTGCGGATGGTGTCCTCGCCGGGGGGTGCGGCGGTGAATTCACCTTCGTCCTCGCGCGCCGGCACGTCGGCTTGCGCCAGGCCGAACTCCTCGCGCGCGGCCTCCTCCTGAGTGAGTTCGAGGAACGGGTTGTCGTCGAGCATCTGCTCGATTTCCTGCGACAGTTCGAGCGTGGAGAGCTGCAGCAGGCGGATCGACTGCTGCAGCTGGGGCGTCAGCGCCAGATGCTGGGAAACGCGAAGCGAAAGGCCCTGTTTCATCAGACCAATGGCCGATCAGGAAGCGTGCTTGAGCGCCGCCGGGCCGCCCCAAGGCGCGAACGCCCCCTCGGGGGGCAGAGAGGCGCAGCCGAACGTGGAGATCATTACATTCTGAAGTGCTCGCCGAGGTAGACCCGGCGCACATCGGCGTTGTTGACGATCTCCGAAGGCGTCCCCTGGGCCAGCACGTTGCCGTCGCTGATGATGTACGCGTGGTCGCAGATGCCCAGCGTCTCGCGCACGTTGTGGTCGGTG